>JAAZCN010000057.1 GCA_012513245.1 Synergistaceae bacterium
ATTAAGATACGTCAAGAAATATTTATGCTAATGTTTATGTGGATCGCGATAACTCAATGCGCCGTGGCACTTAGATGGCAAGTTAATGTAAACATATATGTAACATGAGGCCTCTTGTGCATTCAGTAATAAAAGTCTCGTTACTGATGACAGTTTTGAATTTTCTGTGTATTATACTAACTAGTAAGTGCCCCGTCCGCTTTTAGCAATTGATTATTCCGATCAACAGAAATCAGGGTACACGGCAACGAGTTCCAGATTCCCGTATCGCAGTTTCAGTTTCAAGGCGGCGCAAGTCCGGATCAGCTGCAGCAACCGGAGCGGGGCGTTATAAGATAATAAGCGAGGGGCTCTCTCACGAGAGCCCCTCGCTTTGTGCAATTGGGGCAGATCGAAGCGCTGACTTAACAACATTTGTGATCCTTCGCTTCGACGTATGACCGATACGTCTTAGCTCGAACCACTGCCTGTTGTGTCGTCATCATCTCCGATCTGCCCCAATTGCAAGGTTGCTGTCCCAGTGGGAAGTCGGTTGGAAAGCAATTGCTAGGCTCTAAGGTCTTACCCATTGACTCCCAATTGATTCGCTACTGATTTGCAATCTACTCCCCGGCGGATGCAGTTTCCGCCGCGTTTTATTTAGGCGCCTTTTTAACCAGTGCGTTGAGGCTATTCACAAGTTCTTTGATCCTTTTGTCATTGGCCGGTTTTTTAAGCGCTGATGCCGCTGACATGTCCCTGCCCCAGTATGCCCTGTTGGCATCCCTGTTCTGGTTAAGCACTGAGCCTTCAAATGTCATTCCTGCAAATAATCCTTTGGACATCGAGTAGCTGTAGATCGAGGCTTTAGCTCTGCTGTCCGTGGCAGCAGAGGTATCCCTTCCGACTGGGCCGGCAGCTATAGCGACGTCAGCGCCAAGTTTGAAGCTGTTTCCTCCGGTAAACGCTCTGAGTCCATCTTCATTCGTTATTACCAGTACGAGTCCGACAGACTGTGCTCCTATCTGGATCCCTATAGATGCTCCTGAAAGACCAATAAAGGACGGACCGTTCCAGGTACCGTTTGAATTCCTTAGGAGGACCAGGCCTTCTCCGATCTGTCCCCCTATCATTAGTCCGGCCTTTGTCACTGCAGGGAAGATCGCAACTCCCTTTCCTGACTTAATGACATCAGCCATACTAGCCGCATCATTCTGGGCCGTCATCTTCCGCACCAGCTCATAAGAAAGCCTTATCCTTCTTTCGTGAGCTTTTTCTTCAGCAAATGCTGTGAGACCCGTTGATAAGATGAAAGCTGCAGCCAGAATAAGGATCAGTGCCCCGGACTTCGAAATTTTATTCATGCATATTCCTCCTGCTCACCCGTTTTTCAAAGATGTACTTACTTTTATACCACAAGAATTGGCATTTCATATGTAAAAAGCACTATAATGATTACCATATCAGCAGAGACAAGGCGGTGGCTCATGTATGGAGGACAAGATATTCGCTCCCTGGAGGATGGCCTACATCCTCTCAAATTCAGATGACAATGAACAAAAAGAATTAGGATGCATATTCTGTAAATTCCCCAAAATGGACGATGACGAAAAGAACCTGATCCTGCACCGAGGCAAAGAATGCTTCGTTATACTAAACGCGTTCCCCTACAATCCCGGGCACCTGATGATAGTCCCATACCGCCATACTGCCGATTTGCCGGGCCTGTCGACCTCAGAACTTTCCGAGATGATGTCATTGTGTCAGATATCCCACAGGGTGCTTACCGAGGTAATGAACCCACACGGGTTCAATCTGGGCATGAATCTGGGAAAGGTTGCGGGGGCGGGTATCGATCAGCATCTCCACATGCATGTAGTACCCCGCTGGAACGGAGACACAAATTTCATGCCCGTCCTGGGTGAGGTCCGTGTAATATCAGAGGCCCTTAATTCAACTTGGAAAAGGCTCAGGGAAAAGTGGCCGAGCTAGAAAACAGAAATTCTTTTACAGCCCCGGCTAAGGAAATCGACGTTGAACTGACGGTCAGAAGATCACGTTTTATAGGATCTGTGCGTATTGCATTAGACCCGGATGAGGCGACAGAGAAGATAAAAAGCTTTCCGGAAATATTTCTCAAAGCAAATCACCATTGCTGGGCTTACAGAATAGGAACAGATAATCTGATCGAGCACTCTTCAGATGCGGGAGAGCCTGCAGGAACTGCGGGGCGCCCGATTTTGGGAACGCTCAAAAGACATTCTCTCCAGAACACTCTTTTAGTTGTCACCCGTTATTTCGGCGGGATAAAACTTGGTGTAAGAGGACTGATAGAAGCTTACGGTGAGACAGCCGAACTTGCGATCACGAAGGCCGGAACGGTGGAGATGGAACTTAACCTTAACCTTGACCTTTCGTGCAGCTACGAATATTCAAAAACTCTCTCATCAACATTGAAAAAGTGGGGTTTTGGAGATGACCGGGTCTCAGCGATGTATGGAGAAAACGTTGAGATGAGCCTTTACGTTCCATGTTCATTAAAAACCGAACTAGCCCTTTCGCTCGAGGAGATGCTATCAAGGGGCATGCTTCAAAAACTCGAATGGGGAAATAGTGCTGTGCCGATAGCTAAAGTATAACCTTAAAGACCGGCACCTCGCTTGTTTTATTCAACCTCTTCAAGGATAGGCAAATTTTCCTCCGGCTCTTTTTCATTTTCTGATATCACTGTTATTCCTGCATGGGCAAAGTTACCAAAAGCGTCCGCAGCGGAGATCTTGTGGCCGCCTTCTATCATTTGCCACCAGACCTCTTCTGACCCTTCTGCAGAAGGACAGAACTCTCCGTCAACAAACCAGTATACCTCTCCCTCACCGCCTTTTGAGGTTAGAAGTATCTTTCCCCTCCCGCTCTCCATTTTGTAAGCAGCGTTATTCCTGGGCGACGTTATCTCTATCAGGGAGACTGTGCGCGTGCTTTCCCTGTCTGAAAGGAAAAGTTCTATCTCCGGAGGCCACCTGATCTCCATCCCTCTGTCTCCCATTACGTGCAGCCTGCATGGCTCTCTTGAGGAGAGACCCTCGATAAAGAGATCTGTTACTCCATTCGGGCACAGAGAATTGCGCGGAGATCCGGAGAGGGGGCACACCTCTCCCTTTTTTACCTCCGATGGATAATCAAACCAGTTTGTACCGGAAGGCGTTATTTTTCGCATGATCCGTACAGCGGGCGGTGCGGCTGTCCTGATCCCGACGAGCACCTGATCGGGCTTTCCGCTCGGGTCTCCAAACCAGACGATAAGGGTGTACGGTTTTGTTACAGCGGCTGTCCATGCATCGCGTAAACCATACGAGGTACCGGTCTTAAAGGCTATCACAGTTCCTTCTTCGCCAAAAAGTTCCCTGTAAAGAGGAATGAGCCTCCGTTCGTCTTTTAATATGTCAAGTGTCAATGCTGCAGCGCCTCTCGATATGACTTTCCTTTTGGGAACTGAGGGCGCTTCTTCTATCCAACTCAAAAAACCTGCGTTCCCTCCGGTCGCTAAAGTCCGATATGCTTCTGCCGCCTCTAAAAGGGTAACCTCACACCCGCCAAGCACAAGGCTGTCTCCATACCACCCGGCATCTTTTGTGATGCGGCCAAAGCCGAGCCTCCTATAAAGATCGAGAAGTCTGTTTGGGCCTATTTCCCTGAGGACTCTCACTGCAGGAACGTTCAGAGAATCGGCAAGAGCTGTCCTTGCGGAAACCGGTCCCCTGTAAAGCCTGTCAAAGTTGCGGGGCGCTGTTTGTCCCATCGACATGGGGGTATCCGCAAGAAGGGATGACGGGGTAAGTTTTCCGGATTCAAAGGCAAGCGAATATGCGAATGGCTTGAGCAGGGAACCGGGAGAACGGGGCGAGCTCCCGCAATCGACCCAGGATGCCGGGCCACCTCTCTCTCCCCTCATGTTGCCAACATAGGCACGGACCAGACCGGTCTCGTTCTCAACTATCACTGCCGCTGCCGTGATCTCACGGGGGAGTCCCGAAAGAGCCAGTCTGAGTTCCTGCTCTGCAATATCCTGCATCCTTCTGTCTATGGAAGATCTTATGCGCCCATATCTGTCACGATGTTCAATGGAAACTCCCTGAGCTAAAGCATGCGCAGAGGCCTCTCTGCAGAAAGAGGGTATCGAAAAGCGCTTTGCAGGGATAGATTCAAGTTTTGCCCTTCGGATCTCATCAGAGGAAGCAACATGCAAATCTTCAAGCCTGTCTAGGAGGCGGTCCCTTAATGACAAAGCCCGTTCAGGATGTCTGTCTGGGCGGTAAAATGCCGGACCTCGCAGCAATCCGGCAAGCATGGCCGCCTCTGAAAGAGATAGTTCTTTTGCAGGTTTACTGAACCAGGCCCTTGCAGCGGCCTCTATACCCCTGATGTTGGATCCGAAAGGGGCCTTATTGAGATAGAGCTCAAGTATCTCTCTTTTCGTCATCAGCCTTTCCAGCTGTATAGCCTGCCAGAACTCGACTGCCTTGCTTGCCAGAGTCCTTTCTCTTGGCACAGAAAGCCTTATCAGCTGTGTGGTTATCGTTGAACCACCTGATATGGTCTTCCCTGCACTCATGTTCTGAGCTATCGCCCTCAACAGGGAGATCGCGTCTACCCCGGAATGAGAAAAAAAACGCCTGTCTTCGAGGGCAACTGCCACTTTGGGCATCCAGAGCCCCATTTCTTCCAATGGGACAGGCAGAGACCACTCTTCATTTTTTGAAAGATATCCTTGAAGAGGGGTCCCCCGCTCGTCTGTAACTACTGTTGACCAGTGCCATTCTGATATTTTTTCAGCAGGAACTGAAAGGGCTGCTGTCAGTAAGACAAAAAGAAGAATTATCAGCGAGGGCCAGATTTTCCCGGCCCGGCCCAAATATCTTTTCTTTATGTCGAGAAAGCATTCTCTCAGCTTCATATCAATTCACAGGAAAAAAGTGAAGATCCTACCGGATCTCTATCCTGCCGCCGCCGCTTATGCTTGAAACAGCAGGGTCGTACATACACTCAGCCGATATCTGCGGTACATCGAAAGTACCTGACGTCACTGCTCTGAGTATGAATTTCCAGTCCAGCCTCTTTTCGAGCCTTTCTATATAGAGAAGGAGCCTGTCATCTCTCGCTTCCGCTCTAACAAAGGGGGGAAGAGCCTCTCCGTCTACGCTGTATCTCGGGTTTTCAATTTCAAGACCTGCCGGAAGCGGAATGACCACCACCACATTCCTGAGATCTTTTGCCCCGGGCGTAACAGTGAGATTAGAAATAAGTGCGGTGCCCCGCTCGATCTTCTGTCCTGCAGGTTTCCCTTTCCGATCTGTAAGGGAGAGCCTTGCTTCCATTCCGTTATCTCTGTTGTTAACTTTTCCAAGGGGGATGCCTTCAGCGCTCCATGAGACAAAAAGCCTCGAAGACCCTCTGTTGACCGCTCTGAAAGAGCTCCTTCTCTCAAGAGGAACTGATATCGTTCTTTTTTCTGAGTTGACTCTTCCTAAAGTTTTTTGACCAGAGAAAAGCTCTCCTGATGGTTCTCCGGAAGCCGGCTGCGCTTTGAAAAATTTTGACAGCGCAAGCATTGCGAATGCCCCTTCCTGAGTATTCAGATAGTGCTCTTTCCTGATCGATCCAAGCAAAGAGGATGCCGAAGATGCGGACCCCGAGCTTCTTGGATCTACGTGTACTCTGACCAGAAGATCGAGTGCTTCATTCCTTAGGTCGGAATCATAATTTTCGTTCCCGCCCGGTACTTTCTTTGTTGCACCGGTCTTACTGCCAAGCATTTTTTCAGCCTCACTCTTCTGTCCTGAAACAGCATAGGACGCCGCTAGAAAGAGCCTTCCGGATGCGTCAAGCAAATCGGTTTTGTCCCTCAGGCTTTCCATCCAGCCGAGCGGAGATTCTCCCGCAAGGGCAAGCACATAACATGCGTATGCCCGCTTCGACAGCGCCTGGCGCCAGACGTTTTCATCCTTTGCGTCGTATGGTTCCACGGAGAGCTGTCTTTTCACATATTTGAGCGCCTCGTTCAGTCTTTCCTCCGGGATCTTGACCCCGTTTTTCCCTGCTTCTAAAAGGAAATGCGTCCCGTAGATGCTGTCCCAGGGCTGGGACCATGATTCACCCTGCCATCTGGTAAAACCTCCGTCGTAATTCTGAAGTCCCAATATTTTCTGCATCCTGAACTCAAGAGAATTTTTAAGGGGATCAAGGTCTGTGGGAGAACTGGCAAAGGAGGCTGCCAGATCGCGCTGAAGTAAAAGCGGCCACGCCGAGGAGACTGTCTGCTCCATGCATCCGTGCGGGTATGTTACCAGAAAGCGTGCGATGTCCTGAAGGTTCGCTGAGGGCATTGCTGACAACATCAGAGTACCGCTCATGGTGCCTTCCATCCAGCCGTCGGGTATTTTTATTTCTTTTGTCTTTCCGGGTTCTATGATTTCTGAAAGACTCTCGGTTATTTTGGGCGAAGCAGGCCTTACCGGGATCTCCAGTTTCGTCTTAAAAGTCTCGCTTCCCCACCTCGCTGTAAAGGAAGCATTTGCGATACCTGTTCCTGTACCTTCAAAACTGATCCGGAAGGTTTGCTCTGTGTCCGGTTTTAACGTCGCACTAAAGCTTTTTGTTCCCTTTATCTGAAGGGGTCCGCCTGTTGTAACATCAAGACCGACCTTTATGGTCTTTGAGCTTCTGTTGAATATCTGGCATGGAGCGGTGATCCTGTCTCCCGGTGCCAGGAACCTCGGAAGCGAAGGCTCAACTACGACCTCTCTGTTTATGTCCACCTCCGCAGAGGCTGCTCCTGACTCGGCAGGCGTTACTGCGACCGCCATCAGCCTGGCCCTTCCTGCAAACTCAGGCACATTGAATGAAAAAACACATTCACCTTTTGAATTTGAACGCACCCGCTTGACAAGCGAGAGCATTTTAAATCTTTTAGCCTGGACCGGGCTGAGGTTTGAATTTTTAAGCGTCATCTCGGAGGGACCGCCTCCTCCCGGTTTCAGCAGAGGTGAAGACGGATCCTCAGGTTTGATTATTGAATCGTATATGTCATAGGTCTCTACTCCTAGCATCCTCTTCGAAGTAAAGTGCTTCCAGGGATCGGGGGTCCTAAAAGCTGTAAGCTCCAGTATGGCCTCGTCAACGAGCATCACTGTTATATCGGCTTCCTTTGCTCTGCCGCTGCTGTCTTTGACTTTCAGCCTGAAATCATTTATTCCCGGCTTGATCCTTCCCGGGTCTTCTATTGAAACATCGAGTTTCTTGTCGCCGTTATCAAGATAGAGCGGGGCAACTCCATACGCTCTTGAACGATCTCCCTTGCTCCCGTTTGATATTACCTGAGCTGTTATCCAGGCATTAGGGGCCATCTCGTCGGTGACTTTAAATGATATTTCCGTATCTCCCTCTTTGATGTCATATACAGAGCTGTGGGCTACACGGAACGTTTCTACTCCTATTAGCAGTTTTCCACTGTGGGGAGACCTGATCTTGACCACAGCCTTTTCACCTGCTCTGTATTTCTCTCTGTCTGTAATGATCTCGACCATGTCCGGAGCGACATTAGATTCGACGTTCTCATCCCCGTAGACATAGATCCACTGCGAGGCGCACGATCCGCCCGGCTTATCCTCTGCCCTGAGCAAATACCTGCCTGCTTCTGAAGGCCGGAAGCTTCCCGAACCTTTACCCAAGGAAAGCTTCACCGTTCCCTCTCCTCTTGGCAACAGTTCCTGCTGTAGGCGGGTGTCCGTTCTACCGTCCTTTTGATAGGTCACCCTCTGTTCCACGACCCTGTAAAAGGAGTATTTT
Source organism: Synergistaceae bacterium (assembly GCA_012513245.1). Next base: position 7,822 of record JAAZCN010000057.1, read on the forward strand.
ATTCCCGTTGAGGATGACGGAGATCCGTCAGGCTTTACGGCTGCGACGGAAAAGTTTATCGGTTTCCCGGGAGAAAATACTCCATCCGGTAGATCGATACCTATCAATACTTCAGACGGATACCATCTCAGGACTGCTGTTTTAGTGACCTTGCGGCCTCCCTCCTCAAAGACGGATACCCCTACGAGGATATCAAGGGCAGAGGGAGTCGTGCGATCCCGGCCCGATAGAGTAAGTTTCGTCCTGCCTTCCCGGTCCAGTTTTCCGGAACCGATATATTCAGCTTCAGGCTGAAACTTTTTCTCAAAATCTTTGAAGACAAAGCCCTTCCAGTTCACGTGGCTGAACTCTTTTTCCACAGTCCTCATCTCAGCCTCCCACGGCAGTCCTGAAGCAGGACTGCCGAAAACATATCTGGACGAGATCGAGATCTCGGCTGATCCCTTTCCGATCAGTATATCCGGTAAGGCGTTTGCTTCCACAAAGAGTCTGGGGGCGGCAAATTCCTCTACATAGAATTCTTTCTGACCGATCGGCTCATCTTCTCCCGGAACATGTATGCTCATATACCAAGTTCCTGTGGGAGCATCAGCCGGGATGTTAAATTCTTTGGATATCGTCCCCTCTTTTGTCAGAGCCTCTGTATGTGAGAATGAGAGAGAGCCCCTGGAATTAAAGACTTTTATGTTTACCGGGAAGGGTTTGGAAAATTTATTCCCGGCATCTCGTACAACAGCCGCCAGAGGAATATTTTCACCCGGTCTGAAAATATCCCGCGGGGTATAACAGTAAGCATTGTATCCTTTATAGACCCAGGGATCTCCGTTTGTATCAAATACATCTTTTCCTCCGTACAGTCCGTTGTCAAATCTTATAAAGGCAGTGTCAGTGCCTTTGCTGATAGTTGCCAGAACAGGATAGAGATCTCCGTCAGTGTTGTATCTGACCTTCAAAAGACCCTTTCTGTCTGTCCTGCCTTTTCCGACAGGCTGGTTCGACCATGACCAAAGTGTGACTTCGGCTCCGTACAGAGGTTTTCCTGTGCTGACTGAATTGATCCAGAAGAGCGCTGAATCAGGACCGGTCTTGACTGTCGCTCCGATATCGGTAACATTTACTACCTGTCTGCTTTCGGTCCACTCTCCGCTGTTATTCTGCGCAAGCAGCAGGAATATACCTTTTTCGTTCCCTATCAGCGGTTTAAGGTCCAGAGCGCTGCGTACTTTCCTGTTAAGCCCACCCTTGACCTTATAATCTTTGTTTGCCAACATTGAAGAAAGATCAATAGGATATTCCGACCACGGGCTTCTCATTCCTATTGGTATATTGTTTTCAAAGAGCTTCCAGACAAGTATCTGGACAGTATCTATGTTCACTGTCTCTATGGGGATCCTCATACTGCCGGAAGGGGAGAGGATCCTTCCCGGTGCCGTAAATCGTATCTCCGGCAGTTTCTCAGGAAAGATGAAAGTCCTCTGCCATTCATCACCAAGAGGCGTGCCGCCCAGTGCCGGAAAACCTTTTCTGACGGTCAGTTTTACCCTGTCCTGCGGTTCAAATGACCCTACAACAGCAAAACCCCTATCCCTTGGTTCTATCGTATAGTTGCTTTTCGGGCTGAGCTCAATAAATGCACCGGCTTTAGAAAAATCGACCGGAGCCGTCGTTTCAACGTATATTTCACCGTTGTTTATGCTCGAAAAGGCATTTGAATCTCTAATCTCCATATTTTGGGCAATGTCAAGGCTGACTGAAATTCCCTTCACCATTCCCATATTCCCCGATGCAGCGGGCATTCCGGCAGATATTGTGAGTTTCATATTCTTAGGACTCCCCGGGGTGAGCACGTTCATCCTAATTTTTCTTGATGCCGGTCCCTGCACTATCTGAAATTCCACCGGTTTTCCTGAGGTCTCTTTTACATCAGTGTATCCCCGAAGTCTTGCAGGTGATATGGGAAGAGAAAATTCCAGTTCATAACTCAACGTTTCACGTTCTCTATCAAAATCAGTCTGTTTTACTCCTATGTATATGGGTGGGGCAGTGTTGAAAAGGAAGGACTGTTTTCCGGATAGCTGAAGACCCTCTTTGTCTCTCAGACCGGCTTTAACAGTCGCTGTGTAAGAGGTGGCTTTATCCAGCAGGCCGGCTTTCGGATAATAGACAAAAGTTGAGCTATTCGCCCATTTTCCGGTACCGGATATTGAAGGCGTAAATATAAATGGCATCTCTTCGGGAGAAAGGGGGATCCCTATCCTGTTTTCAATGGCTACTTCACGGTTAAAAACTGCTTTGATCTCAATTCTTCCGTTCACATCTCCCTGAGGGGAGAATTTTTTTATCAGAAATTCTTTTTCTCCGACCCCGGGAGCCGGCAGCGCACCAAATAATAATAAAATCAAAGCAATAACTGAGAGTATCCCAAGAAGGTTTCTCTCTGACCTTTTCCAAAGCATGCTCGTCACCCCATCCTTAATTGAAGAGATAATATGGTCTGTATCATTATCGATGATACCCGAGAAAATAATAACTCAGACAGGCTATTTTACCTATTGAATATAATGATGTTACATTACAAAATGATAATGAAAGGAGTGGTCTTATGAAGAAGATAATGACCCTTACAGCGATCATTTTTATCTTTTTGGCTCTGCCCGCACTAGCAGAGGTCTGCAGCACACAGTCTCCGGCTGAAGACCCGTCAGAAGAGAATGGCCTTCCTCTTGAGTTTATAAACAGCTCGTGGTCAGAGATAACGGGGATCTTCATATCTGAAACCGGAAGAAATATCTGGTCCGAAAATCTCCTTAATGAGCCCCCCCTCAAAAACGGAGAGGATGCATGCCTGAACATTAAAAGAGACAGCATCCTTGGGCTTACGGACATAAAGATAATATACTCCTCCGGCAAAGAGAGGATCTGGAAAAAACTCCCGATACTGGAGATATTTGAGATAACCAACAAAAAAGACGGAGAACCGGATTACGAACGCATCAAACTTGGAGCTTGATAATCGAAAAAAAGCCCCGCGGCGCGGGGCTTTAGTTTTTTTCAAGTATAGTCGTGCATTAAAAACAGACTGTTTTTACTCTGCGGAGTGTGTCTCTTCGTAGTACTGTCCCATCAGCTTTTTCCAGTTGACGTCGTCATCGAGCAGATTAGGACACGTGCTGTCGGGGTAAAACCATTTCCTTCCGAGACCCATCAGTATCTGCCACCAATCGTGTACATCCGGTATCAAGATCTCCCCTTCCGGGCCTATCCTTCTCAGTTCGCGGTAGACCAGCGCTACCATCTGGCTCTCGTCCATAGCAGCGGTCGTCTTTGCATAGAATTCGACCGTATAAAAGTACGAACAGGCTCCCAGCTGATAAAGGATCTCAGTCCACTTAGGGGAGATCTTACCGGTTCTGGCAAGCACCATCTGTTTTTTGCTTCCCGAGCTTTTGTGGTTTACAAGGAAAAGGATCTTATCCGGATCTATATGACGTAATTCTTCATATTTCGCTATAAGTGCTTCCGCTATAGGTCTGATCCTGTTGTTGCATATCTCATAATCAAACTCTGAACTGGCTTTAACTGCCATCTCTATTCCTCCTGTTATTCGACGGCCTTGGTGGCCGCGCAATAAAACTCCTTGAATTATATCACCTGGACATTACCATTGCCGAAAAACAACTCTTTTTGGAGATAATTTACTACTAAAATGTGCGTTAAGGCATTGATTATACCTGACCTTTATTTTTTATCTGATTTCTTTTTCTATACAGAGATCCCTTTACGCACCCTATACATTTCTTAACCGAAAATGCCGGTTTATAACGTAACGTAAGACGTCTCCCATAAAAACAGAGGAGACGTCTTACTTTACGTTATAACTAATATAAATCTGTGGTTCAGGCTATCTGTGGTTTACCTGCGGTTTTGTTTTTCCTGAGAAAAGTTGGTTCGTCCAATTCTTCCGATAACTCCCTTGCGGTCACTTCTTCAGGCTGGGGCTCCTCTTTTTCTTCAAGCCAAGATGGCCCGCTTTTAACTTCAGACGTAGAAGGGATATCTTTTTCGTTCTTTTCTTCTGCAGCATTTGAAAAAGGTTCATGCCATACCGGTCTTTGTATCTCCTGTTTGAAAATAGCCCTTTGTGGGCTGGCGACAGATTCCTGTTGGCTCTTCCGGTCTTCTGAATGATCCTCTTCGAAGCCTGTAGCAATGATTACTATCTCTATGTTTTCTTCCATTTCACTGTCCTCTGCACAGCCCCAGACAAAGGTTGCATCCTCTGAGATGATCCCTTCGATATATGTGGCGGCCCTCTGTATTTCAAAGATCCCAAGGTCCTCTCCGCACGTTATGTTCATAAGGACTCCTTTTGCTCCATGCATAGAACATTCCATAAGTGGGCTTTCCAGTGCTTCCCTCAATGCGTTCTCGATCCTGTTTTCACCTTTCGCACAGCCTACGCCCATAACAGCTGTACCTGCATGTTTCATAACAGCCTTAAGGTCAGCAAAATCAACATTGACCATTCCCGGCCTCATCACAAGATCGGTAACGCCCTGGACTGCCTGTCTCAAAACTTCGTCAACCATTGAGAAGGATTCGCTCAAAGGAGTTTCTTTACGGCATATTTGAAGAAGCCTGTCGTTGGGAACGACTATCAGAGCATCGACACACTGGCGAAGTTTGGCTATGCCCTCTTGGGCGTAGCGCATCCTTCTGGCTCCCTCGAACATAAAGGGTTTCGTGACCACCGCAACTGTAAGTATTCCCATTTCCTTTGCGGTCTGGGCTATTATTGGAAGAGCTCCTGTGCCGGTCCCGCCGCCCATGCCGGCAGTAAGGTAGACCATGTCAGATCCCCTGAGATATTCCCGAATTTCCGCAAGAGATTCTTTTGCAGCCTGTTCTCCTATCTGCGGCAGAGCTCCTGCTCCCAGCCCTTTTGTAATCTTCTCGCCAAGCACGATCTTGTTGTGGCTTAGAGACATATCAAGGCTTCTTATATCTGTATTTACTGCGAGGATGTCCACGCCCTCTATCCCTTTACTTATAATGTGGTTAAGGGCGTTCCCGCCGCCTCCCCCTACAGCAATTATCTTTATAGATTCTCTGCGGGTAGGTTCATTTTTATTTTCTGTGGAAGGAGTTTTCGCCTTTGATGTCCCCACGGATTCCTCGGGATACGGATAGCAAAGTTCTCTTGCCGGTATACTCAATTGTTCACCACTCCCGTTTGTTGTTGATGTATAATCAGAACATTTCAGACCCCATTATACAACAGAGGAGAGAGACGTGGTTGGATTTAGACGAAAGAAAATGTAAAAGAAAGGATAACATCTTGAACGACAGTACTGCCTTTGTTTTTTTTATGGCAGTTTTTGCCTTTCTTGCTTGGCAGGTCACGCATCCACTAATGATTGCTCTGATATGGGCGGGGATGCTCTCTTTTATTGTCCAGCCTGTCTACCGTTATTTAACAGATCTCGCAGACGGACGTTTCAGGAACCTCTCTGCAGCTGCTGCACTCTGCCTTATTGCTGTTCTGTTCATAATACCTCTCATATATATCATAGCCACTCTTGGGAACGAGATATCAAAAATTATCGGCGTCATAACAGATTTCATGTCTAGAAACGAGATAAACCAGACGAGGGACATTATTGAACTCATCCCTGCATGGTTTCCGGAATGGCTTAAGGGCTACCTCAATGATTTTCTTCTGGATTCAGGATCCATAGGGAATTTTGTTGAGAGGTCAGCACAATGGTCCGGAGGATATCTTACCAAAATTTCAAAAACGCTGATCCAGGGAGTTTCTTCTATTTTGGTAGACATGATACTGGTGATGATGGTCTCCTTCTTCTTTATAAGGGACGGAGTAAAGATCGTCGAATATATAAAAAGTGTCACTCCGCTCTCGGAGAAAGAAAGGAACATGTTCTTCTCCCGCACAAAAAAACTCTTAAATTCCGTGATCTTAGGGATATTGTTGACAGTAGCCATACAGGCATTGCTTGGGGGTATCGGATGGTGGTTCGTAGGATTAAGCAGCCCTGCTTTCTTCGGCATGCTGATGTTCTTTTTCGGGATGTTCCCCGCCGGTACTGCCGTTGTATGGATACCGGGAGGAATATACCTGATCCTTTCCGGTGATATAAAGGGCGGTATATTCCTTCTTGCATGGGGATCGATCGTCGTGGGAACTATCGACAATTTTCTGCGCCCCTTTCTGATAAGCGGAGGCAAGGGCAGCGGAAAGGACGAAGAGATACCAACGTTGCTTGTAATACTCGGGCTCTTCGGAGGTGTAATAAAGTGGGGTTTCCTGGGTATATTCCTCGGGCCGATTATTTTAGTTCTTTTCCTCCTGATCTTTGATCTCTACCGTTCCCGCTGCTGTCTGAAGAAAAACGAGGATCCTATACTGTGACCTCAGATCTAAATACTCTTGCAACAGCGGCTTCTATTGTAATGAACGCCTTCTCAGGAGCTCTGGGAGGGAAAAAACCGGGAGGGGAAAAAGGGGTCTACGCCGAATACTCCGGCGAGTTTGTCCTTATACCGACAGCCCTAAACATACTTGCCAACGGTTAAACGAATTTCTTTTTAAACCTCTATAAGCTCGTAGCTTCTTCTTCCTATCCCAAGCTTTTCACAGTGTTCAAGGGTCGTCTGCCAGTGGGTGTCAGGATGTATTGTATGGAAATGATCCTCTTTCCTGCATCCTTTTGCCTTTTCATCCAGCAGGCTCCCCAGTATGACCGGAGCCTTCATTACAGCCTCAGCACAGGCCTGATCCAGAGCGATCGGATCTTTTGAAGCGAAGATCCCCACATCGGAGACCACGGGAAGATCGTTTTCTACATGACAGTCGCAGAAAGGCGATACATCAATGACAAAGCTTATGTGGAAATGAGGTCTTCCGTTCAGAACAGCCTTCGTATATTCAGCCATTTTTTTGCACATTATATCGTTTGATTCATAATCTGCCGGACTGATAGCATCGAAAGGGCAGAGAGAGAGGCAGCGTCCGCAGCCTACGCACTTCAATTTATCAATGACTGCTTTGTCCTGACCGTCAAAGGTGATCGCATCATGCGCACATCCGCTGAGACACTTCCTGCACGACCTGCATTTGGACGATTTTACCTTTAGCTTGCCGGTACTGTGCATCTCCATTTTGCCGGCGCGTGAACCTGAGCCCATACCGATGTTCTTCACCGTTCCTCCAAAACCACTCTGTTCATGCCCCTTGAAATGTGTCATGGAGATAAAAATATCCGCGTCCATAACAGCCCTTCCTATCTTGGCCTCTTTTACATATTCACCGCCCGGTACCGGCACGAGGACTTCGTCAGACCCTTTGAGTCCATCTGCTATTATGACCTGACATCCGGTACAGAACGGGTTATAGCCGTTCTCATAAGCGGCATCAAGGTGTTCAAGGGCGTCCTTTCTTCTTCCTACGTAAAGAGTGTTGCTGTCTGTAAGAAAGGGTTTTCCTCCAAGTTCTTTGACGATATCAGCTATCACCTTGGAATAGTTGGGCCTGAGATATGCGAGGTTTCCCGGTTCTCCGAGATGGAGTTTAATTGCAGCATACTGCTTTTTAAAATCTATCTCTGCGATCCCGGCCATCCTTACTAGTCTGTCCAGTTTCTGAAGGATATTTCTGTCAGATGTTGTTCTGAGGTTTGTAAAATAGACCTTTGATCTTTCCATGACGATCCGTTTTCCTTTCCTTATGCCGATTCCTCTTTGTGGTCATATTATAATCCCTTTATACGGCCTTTCTTTAAAAACTCAATTATCTATAATGGGCGTAAGTGGTAATATGATCCGGACTCTATCTTCTATTGGTTAATTATAGTCTATAATGACTTACACATTTTAGATAATTATCAGCTGCTTAATAACAATGAGGGAGGCAAAAGTCCATGGTATTAAAAAATGCTTCTGAAGCCGTCAGAAAGGAAAAACTGGGCGGATGCGGTATCGGTGCGGCAGACACTTTTCCTGTGACTATACCCGATCAAAACGGAACTTTTATTATGTCAACAAGGCTGGAGCTTGATCCCGGAGCTTCTGTGGGTTATCACAAACACGCAGGCACAGAAGAGGTCTATTTTATCCTGTCAGGAAAAGGTCTTTACACTGAAGAGGGAGAGGAATGCGCAGCATTACCCGGAGATGTATTCCTTTGCAGGGAAGGACTGTCTCACGGCATACTGAATACAGGTGAAGAAAAACTTGTCCTTGGTGCAGCTATCGCAAAAAGCGGATCTTAGATAACAAAAAGAGCCGGGACTTTCGAATCAGTAAAATAATTACTGCACGTCCCGGCTTATTATTTAGTCTTATAGACTATAAGCTGCCAGCATTTCAGAAGAGAAGAGTCCAACCTGACAAGCGAGGGCAACATAAGGTCTGATTCATCCATCTCCCATACCCTGCCGTTTTTTACTGCCGGTGTATCTTTGAATCTTGGGTCTTTTATTATTGATTCCCTTAACACAGGAGGAACCCCCCTCTTGATGTTTTTTAGCGTTATTATTACATCTACGTTCTTTGAGTTCTTTGCCAGTTTCTGCGGACCATAGAAAATGTACCGGGGAAATTCGTGGATCCTGGTTCCGTTTGTCTCTGTAATTATCCTTGCTCCTGTCGCACCAATAAGTCTCGCGCCCCATGAATCCGGAGCACATGTTGAAAAATCTGAGCCGGCTACAACAAATACCCTCAATTTTTCCATCTTCGCGGACCTGATCTCGCTCTTGGAGAGTGATTTTTCTGAGAGAAGCAGTGTCTGCGTAGCCTCTTTTGCTCTGCCTGAAAGGATACCCAGTCTTTCAAGGTACTGTGCCAGAACAGCCCATTTAGGTCTGTTCAGAGCTGCGTATTTGATTTTAGCTTTATCAAGTTCTTTCAGGAGCCCCTTGTTCTTTTTAGCCCAGTCTACATCCATTATAACTATATCCGGTTTCAGACCTGCTATCCGTTCTGCTGAAGGAAGCCTGGAGAGCCTTGGTATGTTTTTGGGGACCCATTTGGTGTCGGCTGAGAAATTGACCCCCACAAGCTGTCTGACAGCTCTTATCGCTACAAGGTTTTCTGTGTGTGAGTCGCTCAGGGAAACTATCCTGACTGCAGGGCGAGGCAGTTTTATATTTCTCTGAAGGTCATCTACTATCGCAAGGGGTTTGGATGCCAGAGCAGTTCCGTAGATGATCAATACAAAGATAAAGGTCAAGAGAGACAAAATTAAGCCTTTTTTATACTTGGTAGTCAGGAAAAAATGATTTTGTGCCATATTTCCACCTCCTTATTTACAACTTTATCCACTTTTTGTGGATATTTTTGTGACCAACTCTGTTTTCTTCGGATGAGATGCCACTGTTTTTGTCTTTTACCCTATCAAAACTGTGGACAAGTGGGATTATTTGGTTAACATTTATTATAAATATTTATAAATGTTAATATCATAACCTTCAGAAGCCGCCTTCCGTATATTCTATTCCAAATATATCAAAATGGGGAAGGCAGCCTTCCCCATTTTGATACTATTCTGTTTTTTATTATGTGAAACCATTTAAATCATCGTACTAAACATAACGAAAAGGTGTCACTTTTTTCTTCGGTTTCGTTTTTCTATGACTGTTTTTAATTTCGCAAGACTTTCTGCAAGTTCTTCGTCACTGATATCACAGCAAAGATCTTTAATGTTTTTTTGGAGGCTGCTCTCTGAAATAACAACGGGAGGTCGTCTTAGGTGATCCGGAAGCGGATCCTTGGCAGAAGATGGCTTCTTTACCTTTCCGACTTTTATCTCCAATTTTATATTTTTTACTCCCAGATATTTGCTGATCGACCTGGAAATGAGAGGCTTTCTTGATTTCAGCGCAGGAAGCACTCCGGGGGCATCAACGTGAATTAATATGACCAGCCCTTCTTCTAAAAACTCGCACGAGACAGGGGAGCTCCTATCTGCCGCTGCTTTTCCAACTACCTCTTGCCACTGCTTTTCCAGTTCTGCAAGCTTAAGGCAGATTTTCAGACTATAAGGGACGCTGCCCTTAAGTACTTCATCCGGTTTTTTTATATCAACCATCTGAAGTTCCGTCCTTTGATCGCCTATTGTTTTCCACCGATACCCATAAAAGCTGTATGTCAGTGGGAGGGACTCCTGATATTCTTGAAGCCTGCCCCAGCGTAAGGGGCATAAATGTTAGAAGTTTCTGTTTTCCTTCTGCGGAAAGTCCGTTTACTTTAGAAAAATCAAACCCCTTCGGGAATTTGAGTTGCTCCATCCTGCGAAATTTTTCAACCTGGTGCTTCTGCCTGTCGATATACCCTTTGTACTTTGTGGAAACAGAGATCCTCTCTCCAAGTTCCTTTTCTATAGTGCTTGAGATAATTTCCGAAAAGAGATCCCAGTTTATCTCCGGTCTTTTAAGAAGATCTGCTGCCGGCATACCTTCAGAAAGTGGAGAAGAACCGGCACCTCGCAATATTTGATTTATTTTTTCAGTTGCTGGGATTTTGGTGTTTTTTATATTTTGGGTCTCTTTTTCGATCTCCCGCCACCTTTTTTGAAGGATCTCCCATTTGTCTTCCTTCAAAAGGCCTATATCTTTACCTATCTTTGAAAGCCTGGTGTCGGCATTGTCATGACGCAGGAGCAGCCTGTATTCACACCTGCTTGTAAGCATCCGGTAGGGCTCGCTTGTCCCCTTTGTTACAAGATCATCTATAAGAACGCCGATGTATGCCTGGTCACGTCTGAGTATCAGAGGCTCAATTTCTTTTACTCTCAGCGACGCGTTTATCCCTGCTATTAATCCCTGTGCGCCGGCTTCCTCGTATCCGGATGTACCGTTTATCTGCCCTGCAAGAAAGAGATTTGTTATCATTTTTGTCTCTAGCCAGGGATAAAGCTGGGTCGAATCAACGAAATCATACTCAATTGCATAGCCCGGCCTCAATATGTGAGCTGATTCGCATCCCTTAAGTGTTCTGACAGATTCAAACTGCGCTTCAAGACACATCGAGGTTGAAAAATTCTGCAAATAGACTTCGCGGCCCTCTGGATTGATGGGTTCAAGAAATATGGGATGGGTATCCTTTTCCGGGAACTTGATGACCTTGTCATCTATGGAAGGGCAATATCTGGGACCTTCTGAGTCAAGGGTACCCTGCATGAGAGGAGATCGGTCAAAATACTTCCTCATTACCTCATGTGTCTCTTTATTGGTCCTTGTGAGACCGCAAATGATGCCTTCATGGACCCTCTTTTCACTAAAATAGGAAAAGGACTCCGGTTCCGTCATGCTCTCCTGCCGGTCGAGTATTTCCCAGTTGATCGAATCTGCAAGCACTCTGGGGGTGGTGTCGGTCCTTAGCCTTCCCATCGCCAGGTCTGTTTTTCTTAGGCTCCTTGAGAGCCCGGATGCTGATACCATTCCAAGTGGGCCTGATTTGTAAGAGGTAAGTCCTATATGGATCTTCGCTGCAAGGTATGTACCCGTCGCAATTATTACTGTCTTAGAAAGAAAAGTCTGACCTGTGCGGATCTTTACCCCGAGAGCCCTGCCTTTATCTATCAGGAGATCCGTGACTAATGCCTGATGAACTTCAAGGTTAGGGCAGATAAGGAGTGATTTTCTATAGTGATCTCCATATTTTACCGGGTCACATTGTGCCCTGAGTGTTCTGACAGCGGGGCCTTTTGATGTATTGAGCCATCTTAGATGATGGGTGGCGTTATCCGCCGCATTCGCCATCTCGCCTCCCAGTGCATCTATCTCTCTGACCAGGTGTCCTTTTGCCGGGCCTCCGATCGATGGATTGCAGGGCATCATTGCCGTATTGTCAAGATAGAGGTTTAGCATAAGGACTCTTGATCCCATACGAGCCGCTGAAAGCGCTGCCTCGCAGCCTGCATGACCTCCGCCTACAACTATGACATCGTATTTTTCTTCAATTTTCATCGATTATTTCAACTCTCCCTGAATCAACGCTATATATTCTGCCGGGAAAACTTTCAGTAAAAGGCTCGGCTGTTGAGGCAAAAACTTGTGTTTTTCTCTCCATCAAAGCACAGAAGAGGATATTTCTTCCCTCTGAATCCAGTTCTGCTGTAATCTCGTCAAGAAGAAGGACCGGGTTTTTACCAAGCTTCCTTCTTACACCTTCAGCTGCTGCGAGTATCAATGCAACAGCGACCCGACGCCTGTAACCCCTGCTTAGAGAAAGAGCAGCAGTGGTCCCGTTTGTCTTAATGAGCATGTCATCTCTATGCGGTCCTACCACCGGGATCTTTAAAGCTTCTTCCTTTGCTTTGTTTATTTTGAGTGAATATCTGAAATCTTCTTCCTGCTGCGGCAGAGAACAAGCTCCTCCCCTTAAAAGAGTTATTTCTGTCGGGTATGGGAGGAGACCGCACATATCCTTCATTGACTCAGATATCATTACAAGAACCTCTTCTCTCATCTTCCATATCCAGGATGCCAACGGAAGTAGGGCTCTGTCGATAAGATCTGTCCTGCCTCCGTTTCGGAGGATCACAGTTTTTTGTTTTATGCCCCGCCTGTAATCGTGGAGTCTTGAGGCATATACCGGTACTATCAGCGTAAGGACCATGTCCATCAGCCTTCTCCTGAAGGAGGCTGATCCCTCTATTATCGACATATCGTTAGGGATAAATGAGAGGACAGGTATTTTCCATCTTAAGTCTGTTGCTGTTATTATTTTTTCCTCTATTCTTATCGTATATCTTGATGAAATTTTAACTTTTATTATTTCCCCATTTTCATCATCAAGCTGGCCGGTAAGTTGTATCTCAGAAGACCCGCTGTTCCAGGTTGGAAGTGACGAGGATCTAGTCCCCCGTTCAAGGGGCCCCCACCCGGAAACAATGTTTATCCCCTCAAGAATGTTAGTTTTGCCGGAACCGTTTGGGCCTGTGAGTAAATTTAACCCCGGGAACCATTTTATCTCCCGGGGTTCAATATTTCTGAAATTGTTGAACCTTACTCTGTTATATCCCATCTCCGGAGTCCGGTTCTGTTTCGCCTATGTTAAGTTCTTCTTCGGTGAGGTTTATCGGTGCTATCAGACAGATGAATTTTTCACCGTCTGCCCTTCTGACTACCAAGTGCCCTGAAGGTCCGTTGAAAGAAAGCCTTACGTGTGGTTCTCTCAGAACTTTGAGAGATTCCATGAAAAACTTTGAATTTACTGCCATCTTGAGGTCATCTCCGGATATTTCAGCAAATATTTCTTCTTTTGCGTTTCCAAAATCCGGTGCTCTTCCCCTCATTACAAAACTGTTTTCTTTAGTTATGTCCAGGATAACCATCCTGTTGTAATCCTTTACGATCACATCTACCCTTTCAAGAGCAGATATCAGAGTCCCTCTGTCAAGCGTTACTGTTGTTAAATGGGTCTTTGGAAGGATTTTTTCATAGGCAGGAAAATGAGATTCAACTCTTCTTACTGTGAATTCAACATTATCTGCCTTGAAATAAAATTGTGCGTCATCATACAGTATCTCTACAGGATAATCAGGGTTCAACGAAGCCATTATCCTCTGTATCTCCTTGATCCCCTTCATTGGCAGAAGAGCGCTTTCCGAATCGACACTTTCGCTTACTGCCGCTCCTGAGAGAGCAAGCCTCCTTGTGTCTGTTGAAACGATGTTCAATACCCCGTCTGTTATTTTAAAATTTGCGGATGAGAGATAAAGCGGAAACTCCTCCCCGGATGATGCTGCAAGGGTTCCCTCTTCAATTACCTCCGCAAGTTCTCCAACAGACAATTTACAGAACAGCTTTGCATCAGCTGATGTTGGAAGTGATGGAAATTCTCTTACCGGATATGTACTGAAGTTATACCTGCTCTTTCCTGCTTTCAAAATAACCTTTCCGTCTGAAACAGTTAGATTAAATTCTTCACCCGGTGCCTTTTTAAAGAGCTCGCTCACAATTTTTACCGGAAAAACTGCCTCTCCCGGCTCCAGGACGTTTATTCCTGATGCAGTACAGATTATTGATGTCCTTATGTCTGTTGCATGTAAAGTTACCAGATCCGGAGTTGCTTTCACAAGGACAGAGGAAAGGATGCTCATTGAACTGGAACTTGAAGTGCTTCTTTCGGCAAGTCCCCAGCTCTGGAGGAATAATTTCTTGTTTATTAAAAGTTTCATAATGACGACCTCCTGCTTTTATCTATTATATAATTAAAAATAAGTGATAGTAGTCGTAGGGGCTGTGGATTTGTTGAAAACAGCTAAAAACTATTACAGCCATTGATTTTATTGTGTGCATAGAAAGAGAGATAGAAAAATTATTAATCCACATAAATCACAAAAAAAAGAAAAAAAATGAAGAAATATTTTTATTCGCAAAAATATACACTAAAAAAAGAAGAGTATCTACAGCTTACTTACAACATTATCCACAAAAGAGCGTACCCTTAAATCGTTCTTAAGAAGCTCTTCAATTTTTTTACAGGCATGGATGACAGTAGTGTGATCTTTTTTGTTGAATGCATATCCGATCTGCTGCAGACTTTCACTGGTCCTGTTTCTTGCAAGGTACATGGCGACCTGTCTTGCAAGGGCAAGATCAGCAGTCCTTTTTGGAGAGAGCATATCCTCGGTTGAAATACCGAAGCTTTCTGCTACCAGTTGTTGGATCAACCCAATATTTACCGGACCGGAACGAGTATCGTGCAGCAAATCTTTCAACCAGACAGAAACATTTTCCATTGTCATAGGATCGGAGTTGAACTCAGAACAAGCAACGATCCTGTTTAAAGCTCCTTCAAGTTCCCTTATGTTGCTGGGGATGTTCTGAGCTATAAAAAGAAAGATGTCGTCAGGAATTTCGTAGTTTTTTATTTCGGCCTTTTTTTGGAGGATAGCTACGCGTGTTTCAAGGTCTGGTGGTTGTATGTCCGTTACAAGGCCCCATTCAAAACGGGAAACAAGCCTGTCCTCAACCCCCTGGATATCCCTGGGAGGCCTGTCGGAACTAATTATGACCTGTTTCTTTGAATTATGCAGTGCGTTAAAAGTATGGAATACCTCTTCTTGGGTCTGCTCTTTACCCGCAATGAACTGTATATCGTCGATCATAAGGACATCCAGTTCTCTGTAACGGGACCTGAATTCATTGTTTGTATTGTTTCTGATCGAGGTTATCAGATCGTTTGTGAATTTTTCTGCACTCACATAAAGAACCTTGGTATTTGGCTGTGTCATTTCAATGTGGTGTCCTATGGCATGCATCAAATGTGTCTTTCCAAGTCCTACCTTTCCCCATATAAAAAGAGGATTGTATGCAACACCCGGGGAATCTGCGACTGCTAGACATGCAGCGTGGGGAAGCCTGTTTGATTTTCCAACGACGAAAGAAGAAAAAACATAATTGGGATTAAGTCCATTCCTGCTTAGAGAAAGTCTTGCCGGGGAAGCAGCGGCGACGGCCCTGTCGGCGGCGCCTACGTCCTCTTTTATCTCCTGGCTGACCTCTATCTGGATGCTTGTGCCAAACCCGGTCTCGAGCAGAAGGCCATTCATTTTATTAAGAAAACGGGACTTTATCTGCTCCCTAGCAAAAGGAGTAGGTACATCAAGAACAAAAACGCCGTCTTTCATAGAGACAGGAAGACAAGTGTCAAGATAGGTCTTGATAGCACCGTCAGAGTTGGAAATTACTTCAACACAGTGAGTTTTGAATTCACCCCATAAAATATCTAAATCTTTGGTCATCAATTTTCACCCCAGGAGACAGATAGTAACGAAGAAAGTCTGTCCGAGTAATTGTATCATGAAGAACTCTTTGTGAGAAAATCAAAAAGCAAATTAAATCCAACGTTAAATCCACATAAAGTATCCACATGTCCACAAACAGATATTTCTCTTCTGTGAATGAGTCGGAAGTGCTGAATGAAAGAGCATGCGTAAAATATAACAAAGTTAAAAAAAATTGACCATTAGTGATCATTTAGATTTTACAGCAGTGGATAACCTTTGCCCATGCGTTGTGTTTTGTGGATATGATGATACTAATAAGTATTCAAATGCCCGTTTTAGAAACAAAATATTGGAACTCTAAGGTATTTGATTTCCTGAATAACCGCAGGGGGAGTGAAAAAACAGCGGAATCACCTTGTTTATCCACAGCATGTGGATGGAAAATGTGTGTAGACAGCGTAAGATTCAGAAAATAATAACTTACATCAAGAAAGAGACGATACATTAATGGAAGCCAATTATACCTTGATTAAAATAATGTTTATTGTGTGTTTAACATTAGACTTTTTCTGACTATCAAAATAAAAAACACAAAGCTCTGTCGGCAAAAAGAGAGCTTTGTGTTTAATATAATTTCTTGAGATCCTTTTTATTAAATTACGAAAGTTTTTTCCACTTCCAGGTGTCTCCGCCTTTAAATTTTTTTGGTTTTCCTGTCAGGATCGCCGCGGTCTCTGTCATTATCATCTTTTCAAATGTGACAGGGAATGGAATGTCTTTAAATTCAAGCAAAGGATTTAATTTCGACAGTATCATATTGGTGAGTATTTCAGGCTGACTAATACCCTCAACTTTTATAACTGTATTTTCCAGATAGACCCCATCATCACGCAGACCTAGGACTCCTTTGGCAGAAATTGGGAGCTCTATGTCAACGATGATCCTGGTTCTAAATTTCCCGGCTGCAGTGAAGCCCTCCTTTTTAAAGTCGAACTGCAGATCGGAGAATCCCTCAGGATTTTCGTTTTGATTGAAATAATCATTGACATCTTTTTCAGCAAGCACCACCTCGCCTTTTGAGCTTTTGATACTTTGTGCAAGGTAAGATGCACTGTCAGCGGTCCCGCCGGGATCGGAAACTTCCTGCAGCACCGCAAGCAATTTCATTTTCTCTATCCTTATACCGTCAATTGTTCCTCCGTTGATCTCTATCCAGGCGTTCTTACCTTTAACTGTTACAAATGCCGAATCAGGCCTGAATTCTGCTGTGATGTTTTTCCCTATGGTCTCTGAAAGGGACATTTGTTGCGCTGCATCTACAGGTCGGCTCAATGCACAGGATGTGAACAAGAAACAAAGGATCAAAAACTTAAATTTTTTCATCAAGGATCCTCCAATGAATCATTTTTTTTAATTTTAACGCACTTTTCAAAATTTTCTACGCAATATCAATGATGTTTTCATTTTCATTTCTTTCGACTATTATTAGAGAATGCGAAAGTTTATGTAAAATAGACCGACAGGTCACATGTCGAGAGGGGAGACCTCAATGACTATACTCCAGCTCTTCCTTTTCTTTTTTAGGATAAGCTTGGTCACATTCGGTGGAGGAATAGTGATCATGGGAATGGCCAAGCTTAAAATTGCAGACAGACAGGATATTTCTGACGAAGAATTTTCTGACATGGTAAGCCTTGCCGCATCAGTGCCGGGTCCGATGGCAGTATCTTTCGCATGGCTGCTTGGCAGTTATTATAAGGGGCTTAAAGGCAGTTTGGCCGCAGTTTTAGGAGCTGTCCTACCGCCCTTTTTAATAATTCTCATCCTCTCCCCGATCATTATCAAGTATTCAGGCACCCAGGAGGTACAGGGTTTTTTTAAAGGTGTCCTGGCAGGAGTTGGGGCTATAATCACAGTGGTCGTATTTGATAATGCCAAGTCGACATTCTTGTGTGGCCGGTGGAATATTGTTCCTTTTGCAATAGTCATAGCATTGATAGGTGTTTTTGGACTCAACCCCCTGCTTTCCATGCTCGTGGTATTTTTGATCCAGCTGATCAGGGAAAGGCTGATAATGCGATGAAAGTTCTTCTCGAACTTGCATTTTCTTTTGCGCAGATAGCGGCGGGGGCTTTTGGAGGTGGGCTCTCGACACTTCCTCTTATCGAATATCAGCTTGTTAAGGCAACCGGCTGGCTTACAACTTCTCAGTTCAGCCAGGTCCTGGCACTTTCGCAGGTAACGCCAGGACCTATAGCAATCAACGCGGCTACTTTTGTCGGATTTCAGCAGGCCGGGATCCCAGGGTCTCTTGTAGCTACATTATCGATCATTATTGTGCCGGTTTTGATTTTATGTATTGTATTGTCTATTCTGAAAAAAATAGAAGAAGAAAAAAGCAAGAAATTCAAAGAAATGCTGCGCCCGATAGTGGCAGGTCTTCTTACTCTTTCCCTTGTGGCTCCGCTTACAGTAACGGCAAAAAACGGTTTTACGGCATTAGCAATGCTGATTTTAGGTATTTTGCTTATCCGGACATGTAAATTTTTTAAAAAATACCCTCCCATACTCCTTGTTATTTACGGTATAATTGGTACGATCATTTTTTCCTGAAATATTATTTACGAAAGGATATTTGGCACAAAGATCAAAGATATGAATAATAATTATTAAAAAACAAGATAAATTATCTAATAAAGACTTTTCTCTTTAAAAATATGCGAGTATAATACAGGTATAGAAACATCAGACATGTTAAGAGCACGGTACCGGAGATTGACTAAAAGTTATCTATGATGTAATTTATTCCCGTGATTATCTCGTTTTTCAGTAAAGTGTGCAGATGTTGCAGAAGGACAAATTTGAAATATTAGGTTTTGCAATTTTGATAACAATTCAAAAGATTACAGTTTTACTCTGTCATGCAGGAAAGGAGGGCTGTAAGGGAGATCAACCTAATGTAATTTTTATACAGCTCATGCATCAACAGATAGTTATTAAAGGTCATTATCCAATGTATTAGAAAAAGAATAATAGAAACTTGAAGGGAGATTATTTTTGATGAAGAAATTTGCAGTTATCCTTGCAGTAATGTTTCTGTTCGTAGCAGTAGCTGGCCCGGCGACAGCAGCCCCTATCGTTTTCCGTTTTGCAGGACAGTCACCTCCCGATCACATGGCTACAAAGACAATGAATTTGATGGCCAAGGAAATAGCACAGAAGACCAATGGCCGTGTCGAGGTCAAAGTTTATCCGGCAAACCAGCTTGGTAACTACTCACTTGTTATGGAAGAGATGATCCGCGGAACAGTTGATATGTCCATTATGTCAATAGCAAGTGAATTTGATCCCCGTCTTGAACTCGTCTACATCAACGGATATGTCAGCGGCTATGAAGAAGCGAAAAAGGTCTTTGTCCCCGGAGCATGGCTGCCCAATAAACTGAATGAACTTGCCAAACCCCTTGGCGTCAGACTGATCGGATCCTACGTCGAAGGAATGATCGGTATCGGTTCAACGAAGCCCGTCAACGAACCCCTCAACCCGAAGGTCGACAAGGGTGTTCTCACCAGAGTCCCGAACATGGACGTCTACTCGCTCGGAGCAAGAGCAATGGGCTACCGCGCCATCACCATCCCTTACTCAGATGTTTATCAGTCAATGCAGACCGGAGTATGTGACGCAGTTGACGGTTACCCTGTCGCAGCGGCATACACGATGCTTGGTGACGTCTTGAAGTACTGGTATCACACTAACTACTCAATGGAATATCTTGCAATGATGGTCAGCGAAAAATCCTGGAAGAAACTTACCCCCGCAGACCAGAAGGTCTTCGAAGAAGTTGGAAAGAAATACACCCTTCTCTCCATAGACAATGCTAAGGCTGAAGACAACAAGTACATGGATCTCATGGAGAAAAAGGGAATTAAGGTCTTCAAGTATACCGAAGCCCAACTCAAGCCGATCAAAGAAGCATGCATCACAACATGGGCAGATCTTGGCAAACGCGGTATGACAGAAGAACTAATGAAGGAATTTATAAAGAACCTCGGTAAGTAAAACCACCGATCACCAATGTAGTATCCGGGAAATCCACAGGGGAGGATGTTTTTCTCCCCGGATTTTCCTTTTTTTGAAAGGAGCCTAATTTATGACGCAGGCGCAGTGTAAGTTTATTGAAGAGAAAGAATACGTAGAACCTATCTCAACTGTAAGAGTACCAACGAACCTTTTCGATAAAATCGTAACCAGAAGTTTCGCAATAATTTGTTTTGTCATGGCCATAACTCTTGCCGTAATAATAAGTATGGCTACAGTTATGCGCTATATTCTTGAAATGGACCTCTACGGCTACGAGGAATGGATAAAGATCTTCGCTTTCTGGCTCTATTTTATCGGAGCAGCATACGGAGCTTTTGCAGGATCACATGTCTGTGCGGACCTTGTTCAGTCTTACGTTAAAAAAGGATTTATCAAACGGCTGCTTCTTTTTACCAAAACAGTCGTGACTCTTGGTGTCACACTTCTTTTCACATGGTATGGATGGGACTTTTTCTATTTTGGTTTTGCGGGACCCCTCGGTACCGGAGTTGCAATACCAAAGACCGTTGCATGGAGGATACCTCTGTGGACAGGCTATCTCCCAATATTTATAGGCTTGTCCTTCATGTCCTACTACTTTTTCTGGGACATGATAAGGGCAGCCAAAACGCTCTTCACGGGAGGTAAAACAAAATGATCTATATTGCACTTGTAATACTTATGGCATGTTTGGTGATCGGAGTTCCGGTCCCTGTTGGCTTCATGGCTTCATGCGCCTGGCTGATTTTCTTCGGAGGAGTCGATCAGGTCGGTTATCAGGCCACACAACTTTTGCCGTATGGATTTACCCAGATGAACTCTGTCTCACTTATAGCCATCGCTATGTTTATATTGGCGGGAGGTATTATGGAGAGGGGACGGATCGCAGAAAAACTCATTGATTTGGTCGACGTCTTCGTAGGTCATATCAGGGGTGGTCTTGGAGTAGTAGGTATCATTTCATGCGCGATATTTGGATCCATATGCGGTGCTGCCTGCGCGACCCTTTCCTGCATAGGCGCTATAATGTTCCCCCGTTTCAAAGAAGGCGGCTACCCGATGGGACATGCCTGTGCGCTTATGGCCAACGCATCCCTTCTAGGTCTTCTGATCCCCCCGAATGCTACTCTGATCATATTTGCATGGATAAGCGGGATCTCAGTTCTGGCATGCTTCCTCGCGACCATAGGGCCCGGAATAGTTACTATCATCCTTCTCAGTGTAGTAAACCTTTGGATGCTTCGTGACAACAAGGAAATACTTGTAAGCAGGAAGCGTTCGGGGAAAGAACGCTACGAGATGTTCATGAAAAGGGGACGCCTTGCCATACCCGCTCTCTTCATGCCGATAATGGTGTTGGGAGGTATTTACGGTGGAGTAATGACGACGACCGAAGCATCTGCCCTTGCTGTTGTATACTGTATCCCTATAGGACTTTTTGTATATAAGGGACTGAACTGGAAGTCGCTTTTCAACATAGTGGTCGAAGGTTCGATAACGACAGGTGTTATCATGGTAATGCTCTATTCGGTTTCCATGCTTTCAAGGCTCTACATCCTGGAAGACCTTCCGGGTAAAGTGCTCTATCTTTTCTATTCGATCTCCACAAACCCCTACGTGATAATGTTCATGATAAACATCTTCCTCGTACTCATGGGAATGCTCATGGACGATATAAGCGTTGTTGTTCTGACAACGCCTATCCTACTTCCGATAATAGCGAAGATGGGCATCGACCCGGTACACTACGCGGCGATAGTAGGTGTAAACACGGCATTGGGATGTATAACCCCACCCTGTGCACCAGTGCTTTATCTGAGCGGGAGAGTTGGCGGGGCCCCGATCAACGAGATCATGAAACCGGCTCTTACGTTCATGATCCTCTGCTGGATACCGGTACTTGCAGTCACTGCTTACGTACCAAAGGTATCCCTATTTCTCCCCCACGTAATTCTTGGACTTCCCTGGTAAGACAGAGGCAGGTCATCAACAGGATAAAGCTGAAATCTTTATAATTGAAGCCCCCTGCTTAGCGAGGGGGTTTCAATTCGTCATAGGCAGAGATTCGGTGCTGATTTAAGCATATATCAGACAGAGTTACAAAAGATCACCCGGTATCTGATATAATGTTAAGTTGGAATATTTAGAGTATTTTAGACAGGAAGCGATAACGTGTATTTTTACAAAGATCTGTTTGCCTCGTTATGTTTTATATTTTTTGGAGCCGCATTAGCCTTTAATGATGCCTACTTCTATTTTGGAGCCATGATGTGTGCATGTATATCTACTACAGCTCACAGGAAAAAATGGCCGGACCCTCTGTGGGCAACATTGATGATGGAGGACATGAGGACGAGATTTGAATCTTTCCGTCGGCGTTTTGACCCAAAAAGTGAATTTATAAAAGAGGAAGAAATAGGCACTCTCCCCCCGCTTAAAGAACAATAAGAAGAACATGAAGAGGGGCGGAGCATAGTTATGCTCCGCCCCTCTCGTTATGTGTGTCTAGAATTATTTGTGGTTTTTTATGATTTCAAGGATCTCTTCCGCAGCACATGGCCTGGAAAATTTTTCTATCCCCTCTTTAATGCTTTCTATGGCCAGACTGTTTTCCAGTAACTCTATAGTCTCTTTAGCTGTCATCCTGCAGTTTTTTAAGCGCCTCGCAGCGTTATTACTGCATAGAAGATCCATGTTGAGCTGCTCCTGACCAGGTATGGGTTCCATAAGAAGTAGGGGAAGCTTTACAGAAAGAGCCTCTGAGAGGGATAGTCCCCCGGGTTTCATGACGGCAAGGTCGGAGGCTGAATAGTATTCCGGCATGTTGTCCACGAAAGACATGATCCTGATATTTTCATTACCGCGATACTTCGAAGAGAGTTTTTTGAATAGCGACAAATTATTACCGCAGATAACGAGGATCTGGATATTCTTTTCCTGAGCGAGAGAGTTAGTCGCTTCTACAACGGGGCCGGCTCCTATCCCACCCCCTGTCACAAGAACGGTCATTTTTGTCTGATCTAGCCCAAGGTGCTCCCTCGCAGTTTTTTTTGAAATAGGACAGCTGTATTTTTTTGAAACAGGTATTCCGGTATTGAAAACGTTGTCGATCCCGTCGATCCGGTACTGCTCAAGAGCAGCCGCGCTTGCTGCGAACGAGGCAGAAAAAAGAGAACTTCTCTGAAACCGGTGGGTTATAAAATCAGTGTTCACATAAAATACAGGGATCTTCAGACTGTCTCTTTCTGCAAATAGAGATGCTCCAAAGTAATGTGTGAAGACAACAGCCTCTGCCCCGAAGGAGGACACGATTTCTTCGATCCTGGGGAGATAGATGCTGCACAAAAGAGAGTGGATCAGGTTAAAAAGTGAAGCCTGAACAGAGGGTTTGTCGGATCCCCAGTAAAATCTGCCCCATATCCATGGAGCATGTCGTGCGATCAAAAGATATCCTTTAGATACAGTACCTCGCAGCCAAAAAGGCAGGACCTCCAGAACATCCAGGCAAATTGCAGAATTTTTGGGGTCGCTCTTTAAAAACCATTCCTTCAAATTTTCGGCAGCGGCCTTATGCCCGGTCCCTTCGGATGCGTAAAGAAAGGCAATAGAGCTCAACTTTTATCAAGTCCTTTGAAAATATCTCCAAGAGTCACTCTGGGGGTTTCGGTCCTTTCTTTCTCCTGCTTTAAAGCAGCCAGCACAGTCTCGCGAATCTGTTCTTCGTTATAGCTGTAGGGAAAATAGAGCGCGGCAGCATCACCATGACCGCCTCCCCTTATTTTTTTGCCGTCTTTCAGCAGAGTGATTATTTTACCGGCGAGTCCGTCACGGCTGCGAAGTGAAAGAGCCCAGTCGCCCCCTGCTCTTTTTGTTGATACTGCGGCAAGCAGCGGTGGATTTGGATCCCTGTCGAGTATCAGTCCGCAGAAGTCTGAAACGTCTCCAAATTCAAGCAGCCCGTCTCCGACAAAGGATAGGTCATCGCCTGTTCTTAAGATCCTGGTTTTTGACTGCTCAAACCTCTCTTCCTGACGGTCTACAAAATTCTGTGC
>JAAZCN010000391.1 GCA_012513245.1 Synergistaceae bacterium
ATAACAGATATTAATGACAGTGGACACATATTTCAATCATCCATAGATTCTTTTTTCCAGAAGCTCAATATCTCCAAGCTCTTGCGTTGCTCCAACTTTTATAAGGAATCTGGTTTTAGCTGTACTCTGATTCTTAAAGAGCTCTTCGCTCTTGTCTTTACCGGCAAAAACCTTTACAGAACTCTTTCTGCAAAGGATTCAGAATTGTCCTTTAGGAAGAATACAGCTTATCGTTTCCTGAATTCTGGATATTTTAACTGGGAGAAATTCCTATATTTGGTGATGGCCAAGCTTATTGCACAAGTTGACCGTCTTACAGGAAATGCAAGGGAATCGGTTCTTATAATCGATGATTCTCTCTTCAGCCGCAACAACAGCAAGAAGGTAGAGTTGCTTGCACGTGTTTTTGACCATACTACCCATAATTTCTGTCGTGGTTTTCGTATGCTTACACTCGGATGGTCCGACGGGAATACTTTCATTCCCGTATCGTTCAATCTGCTAAGTTCACCAAAAGATAAAAACGTCCTTTGTCCGGCAAATGTAACTGACAAACGTACAAACGGCTACAAGAGACGAATGCGTTCGAGGATGTTAACTACAGATATCCTTATAGATATGCTTAGACAGGCAAAAGACCTCCCTGCAAGGTACGTGCTTTTTGACAGCTGGTTCACAATGCCTAAAACTGTAATCAGTGTAAAGGAGGAAAACAGAGATGTAATAGGAATGCTGCGTATATCTGAGAAAATTCACTATTTCTACAAGGGTAGATGGCAGGATGTCAGGTCAATATATAAGGATGTCTCCAAACATGCAGGACATAGTGCTCAGATCTTAGGTTCAGCCTGTGTCATGATACGGAAGTATAAAACAGATCCCATAGACAAATTCATTAATGCAAGGATAGTCTTTGTGCAAAACAGGAATTCCAGCGACTGGCTTGCAATAATGAGCACCGATACAACCATAAGTAAAGAAGAAATCGTTCGCATCTACGGAAAACGCTGGGATATAGAAACCTTCTTCAAGGTCTGTAAATCCAATCTTGCCTTGGCTAAAGAATTTCAGGGCAGAAGCTATGACATGCTTGTAGCTACAACAAGCATTGTGTTCCTGAGGTACGCAATGCTTTCCATTGAAGCTCGCAACAATCGCGATGACAGGACGATAGGTGAATTATTCTTCCTGTACTGCAAGGAAATAGAGGATATAAAGTTCTCACAGTCCTTGATGCTTGTACTCAGTACGGTAATGCAAATCCTGGGGCATGGCCTCTCGGGGAGAAAAAGCAAAACACAGAAACTTATAACCGATATCTTCTTGGATGCATTACCGGACTACATAAGACAACAATTGGTATTATGTGCGTAATCTATATAGATTTTTCAAGGTTCAACAGCCTGTTATGAGGTGCGAAAGTTCAGATATTAATTAAAGAATCTTATCGTGGAGCGAACTTAGACAAATATCCGAACACTATGAGAGAATGGGTATAATGACCGCCAATGAGATTTAACTTTACGGAAGGTTTAATGAATAACCCGTTTACCCTAATAAATCGTAACTTTTACAAACATAAAGCGTTGTAGTAAAATTGACAAATCGTACTTTTGAGATTGATTGTGAGGCGATTTATGTGCATTCAAATATTTATAATCTAGAAAAGAATCCTATAGAGATAGCGGAAGGCATTTACTGGGTTGGCTATACGGATGACAACGCAGGGCTGCACTGCAACCCCTATCTGATAATCGAAGGCGACGAGGCTGTTCTGATAGACGGAGGGAACCGGGACGACTTTAGTACAGTAATGCTGAAGATACTCAGGACAGGGCTGGATCCATGTCAGATATGCCGCCTTATCTACC
>JAAZCN010000392.1 GCA_012513245.1 Synergistaceae bacterium
AACTGAGGGTGATATTGCTAACACACAAACACCTGGACCACAGTACCGACATTAATGTAACTGCTGATGCTATGACAGGAGGCGGATTTGAAAAACAGGGCATGGTGGTGCTTCCCGAGGATTCAGCCTTCGGTTCAGATCCTGTGCTTCTCAAATATATTGCGCAAAAAGTCGGGGCTGTTGTCATAGC
This sequence comes from Synergistaceae bacterium, assembly GCA_012513245.1. The sequence continues at coordinate 191 of JAAZCN010000392.1, forward strand.
GAAAGACGGAAGAAATATAAACCTTGGGATGGGAGTTACAGTGGAACCTGTAATGCACATTCACCATAGGGTGGACTGCTTCGGCTACATATTCCGCAAAAATGGCCTCAGGACATGGGGCATCATAAGCGATACAAGGCCTCTGGAGTACCTTGCGGAAAGGTACAGCGAGTGCTCATTCATCTCTTTGAACGTGACTTTCCCCAACAAAAAACCAAGGCTCGACCACATGTCGGTCGAGGATGCCGGTGAACTTCTGGAGAAACTGCATCCGGAGGTGGCCATTATCACTCATTTAGGCCCCCTGATAATAGAGTCGGGCCCGGAGAAATATGCAAAGATGATCTCAACTCCGCAGACAAAGGTGATCGCAAGCCGGGACGGTATGATAATAGATTTGGACACGCTCGGTGTATATTCAGAAATTAAGACGGAACCTGCGGAAAGCACTTTTATAGCTATAGATGGCTGACATAGAGCCTTGCGGAAATCAGGATCGTGACCAGAAGGTTCATCCTTATTGAGTAGATCTCTTCGGACCATGCCCTGCCGCGGTCAAATGGCTGATAATAGGGCGAACTTTCAGGAAAGCCTTTCCTTGGATATGGAAATAACGAAGGTACATTCTCAGTATAAGAAAGATATTGGAGGTCGAACTTGGAAGCAAGAAACTCTTCTTCCGCAGGGATCACTATCAGACAGTAAAGTAGTAGAAAGGCAGCAGTGAAAGCCGCTACCCATATCCATCCCAGCATGAGCGCCCAACCCAACCCCATTATAAAATTACCAGCATAGAGGGGGTTTCTTACCCATCTGTAAGGGCCCCAGGTCACAAGTATCGGCGCACCGATCTTCTCTGTCCTGTATTTGGGAATGTATCCAGCAGCCCAAAACCTGACTAACTGCCCCGAAATGCCGATGATCATGCCAACTGCAAAACGGACCATATCGAACCGGCTTGGAAAGACCAATGCCGCTGTAGCAAAAAGAGCCCAGAAAAGCCCCCTGCATTTAAAAGCTATACTGCTGATCTTCTTATTTACTAGCATCTTCTATTCTCTCTGACTCTGCCTTCATTACCTTTTCAGCTCCGCCCCAGCCAAGCAATTTGATCGCCACTGCTGTTCCCAGAGCTATACCTGTATATTCCGATATAAGTCTCCATGCGATCGCCATTACACCGGCAAGGTTCCATGGAACGAAAAGTCTGAAGACCGCCGCGGCTCCGCCCTCCGCAGCCCCGCTTCCGCCAAGAGTGGGCACAAAATACAGCAGGAAAAGGAGGAGGGATTCAGCCAGCATGCACTGCATATACTCAACATGAAATCCCGCGGCCATTATGAGGCACGGCATTATCGAAAGGTATACCCACAAATGGACAACCGCTGTCAGAACCGAAAGCATGAACCAGTATTTACCGGTCGACCGGAAGAGCCTTATGTTAGTGCTGTAGTTGTTTATCTCCCTGCTGGCCCAACGTGCTGCTCCGAGCAGCAGACGAGGCTTTAGTATTCCCATCCGCTTCATTCTGACCAGAAAACCGTTACTCCATCTTTTTATCAAATGTGGCCTGACAATGCTTACCACCAGAAGAAAAGATGCAACCACGATAAATATCAGCACATATCCGACGAACCATTTGAGCATTGTGTGTTTTTCAATGAATTCTGCTTCTGATACTATCGAAAAAGGTATTATCAATGAGAGGATAAAAAGTACCTGAAGCGTCCTTACGAGGGTAATTGCAACTGCTTTCCCAACTGATACACCATTTTTGTAAAGCAGATATATCTGGAAAGGACCTCCTCCGCTCTGCATTGGAGTGATCGCGCTTCCGAAATAGTTTATCCAGACTACCGATATGGTCTGCCTGAAAGAGAGGTGCTCCCCTGCTGCCCTTGCAAGAAAAATAAATTTACAGGCATCAAGACACCACCCCACCACCACAAGGAGCACTGCGAGGAAAAGCAGAACAGGATTTGTATTTTGGAGGACATCGAATGTAGCCGAATCGATACTTAGAAAAAGAACGCTGACTATCGATACAATAACGATGCAGATAAAAATCGTGAAACTCTTTCTTACTGTCAAAGTCCATCCTCCTTTGAGAGCAACGGATGAGGGATGGGAAATGCACAACAAAAATATCTAAAGGATACTACCACAAGTAAACTTCTTTGTCCTGCACATTAATAATTTCAATTCATCTTCGGCGGAGTGAAAAAATCTTCAGGAAGAAGGGGCAATCCATCCTGCCATGCGAAAGCAGCAGCTTTTGTACGGTCGCTAAGATCAAGTTTTTTAAGGATGTGGCTGACATGGTTTTTAACAGTCTTCTCCGATAGGAATATCATCTCGGAGATTTCTTTATTAGTCAGCCCATGAGAGACCCAGTAAAGAACTTCCCTCTCCCTCTGCGTTATATCATTAAGGAGATCATCGCTGATCATGTCATCTGAATAGGGGTTTTTCAGGTATTCGATAACTTCAGTGCTGATGTAACGCTCTCCCTTGATAACGCTGCGAAGTGCTGTCAGAAATTCCGGAATGTCACAGCTCTGCCTCACTGCACCCACAGAATCCATACTGCTCAGGAGTGAGAGCATATCAGCACTCCCATCCCTGATAATGAATAAAAACCTGATGCCCCTGACACTGCGTCTGATCTCCTTTGCCAATTCCACTATCGTAAGGTCGGGCAGGACTTCACCTATCACTGCCACATCAGGCTGGACATCTATGCAGTTTCTCAGTGCATCCACTCCGCTGTTCACACCCGACAACAAGGCCACTTCAGGCTCCTTTTCGAGAACCAGTTTAAGTGCATCAACAAAAAGGTTGCTGCCGTCAGCAATGACAATTTTAATCTTTTTCATATAAATCTGCTCCATCTGTGATAGGATAAACTGCATACTTGCTAGATATTCAGGGAGGCATCCCCGCTGAAAGAAGATTTTACAGAAAAATACCCCATATCGCAAAAAATCATGCGCTTTGTCGGTGAAGCCATTCGTGATTATAGCATGATAGTAAGCGGAGACAGAATAATGATAGGCCTCTCCGGCGGCAAAGACAGCCTGACCCTATCACTTGCTCTTGCTGTGCTTCGTCGCAGGAGCCCTGTAAAATTCGGTCTCACTGCATGCCTTATAGACCACACGGACGGCAACATTAACACTTCTATGCTTGAAGGACTGATGGGAGAGCTTGAGATCCCGCTGCGGATTTTCAAACACCCAACATACAGCATAATGGAGAAAAGGGACGAAAGGTCCCCCTGCAGTCTCTGCGCAAACCTTAGAAGAGGAATACTTGCCGACCAGGCTAAGGAAATCGGAGCAAACGTACTTGCTCTCGGGCACCATAAGGATGACGCAGTGGAGACTGTCCTGCTTAACCTTTTCTACGGAGGAAGGTTTAAGTGTTATCAGCCTAACATGCTTATGAGCAGGACCGAAATAAAGGTCATCAGGCCGCTAGTCTACATCGAAGAAAGAAGGATCGCGCTTGAAGCAGCCAGGCTAAAACTTCCGGTGACCAATGCATGTTGCCCCTACAGTGAAAAGTCAAAACGATTGTCGACAAAAAGGATCCTCGAAGAGATTGAAAAAGAGATACCTGAAATAAAAAGCAACGTTATCCATGCACTCAAAAACGTTCTGGAGAGCGACGTCTGGTAAACTCGTTAAAAAATCTTCTGACAGATATCCTATTTTCTTGCAAGGCCTATTATATCTTCAAGCCTTGAACAGCCGTACTGACTGACGTACTTTTGCAGGCCTTCGCTTATCTCTTTTCCTGAATCCAGATTTCTGAAGAAAGCTGTGCCGACCTCTACAGCAGAAGCTCCTGCGAGCATCATTGCAGCACAGTCTGATGAAGTTGTAACTCCCCCGCAGCCTATTACCGGGATACTGACGGCCCCGCATACCTGCCACAACAGACGCAGGGCAAGAGGGAATATTGCAGGGCCGGAGAGACCCGCAACGACCCGGTCAAAGGACGGCCTTGCCCTCTGCATGTCCATTCCCATGCCAAGCCATGTATTTGCAGCAACTATTGCATCCGCGCCCTCTGCTTCTATTGCACGAGCGACATCTTCAGGGCAGGGGGTCTGGGGAGTCATTTTTACCCAGAGTTCACCTTCCCATGCTTTTCTGGCGGCCCTGACGGCTTTTGCAGCGCTTGAAGGGTCTATCCCCCATGCCATACCGTCTCCGTCAACATTGGGGCATGAGATGTTGAGTTCTGCCGCAGCAAGGACACCCGTATCCTGAAGTATTTTTAGTGTCTCCGACGTCTCTTCTGCATTTTCCATCACTACATTGGCAATTACAGGAACCGGACAGGTCTTCGTCATTTTCAGATATTTTTCAACGAAGCCAGTAGCTCCTACGTTCTGAAGTCCTATGCTGTTGAGGACTCCAGCCGGAGTTTCCCAAAGCCTTACCCCTTTATTGCCGCATCTGGG
>JAAZCN010000058.1 GCA_012513245.1 Synergistaceae bacterium
ACAACGCTAGTTATTATACCGATTCCTACTGACATGTCAACCATTTTAAAATGCTATTTACAAACTTCACCTTTTGATGAATAGTGCTTTTCCCCATTCTGCACCGGTTCCGACCCATATAACGGGGACTCCCGCTTCTTCTTCTATAAATTTTATATATTCTTGGGTCTGGATAGGCAGGTTTTTAAAATCACTGCTGGCAGAGAGATCTTCCCTCCAACCTTCAAAAGTTTTATATAGAGGTATCGCTTTTTCTAGGTGAGGATCAGTTACGTCAAGTATCTTTTTTTCTTCGCCTTCAATGTTGTACGCTGTGCATATTTTTAGTTCATCTATTCCCGCAAGGACATCGAGTTTCGTGAGAGCCAGTGCGTGAATCCCATTTTCTTTGATAGCATATTTGAGGGCCGGGAGATCCAGCCATCCTACACGTCGAGGCTCCATGTTTATTCCGGAGAACTCTTTTCCCCTGTTTCTTATAAATGCCGTTACGGCGCTTGATTCTTCTGTCACAAAGGGACCGCTGTCGTTCCTAGTTGAATAGACCTTGGCCACACCTATTATTTGCATAGGCGAGTTCCATCTCAGTCCGGTCCCAGAAAGGGCAGCGGCAGAGAGTGAGGAGAGTGGCATCACATATGGGTATTGTCCTCGTTCAACATCATTGAGGGTACCGTCACATGCCTCAAAAAGAATGCCGAGATTTTTCGATACAGATCTTTCGACTATCTCTTCCGGATTACCTAGATAAGGTATCAGTTTTTCTCCAAGCCGGAGGCATCTTTTATAGAGTTCGTCAGGGTCTAAAGGTTTTTCACCATATATTTTTGTAAAGTAATCATTTTTAATAGAAAGATTCTGCCTGATCTTGTCATGAAGGACATCGGGACAGAGAAGGTCTGCCGTCCTTATCCCCAATCTTCTAAATTTATCAGAGCAGCAGTGGCCGAATCCTTGTTCAACCATGGTTCTGTTTCTGTCATGCCCGAGTATACGGCCGTCAAGAACGTCAATTTTTTTATGATAATCAAGTATCAGGTGGCATGATTTGCTTATAGTAAGCTGAGCCTTTAGCACACCGGCTTCCTTAAGCATGGCTATCTCATCGGAGACCTTTTCAAGGTCCAGTGTGACACCACTGCAGATCAGACACTTTTTGCCATCATGGTGAATCCCGTTTGGAAGGTAACTGACCCTGTATTTTTCTCCGCACGCAAAAATGGTCCGCCCTCCGTTGGAGCAGCCCTGGAAACGGACAACGACATCGGACCTGTTGGCAATAAAGTCTAAGATCTTGCTCTTGCCCTCATTGCCCCATTGTATGCCTATTACCATGTTAGTTTCTGATCCTGTCATCTTTATTCCTCTCCGCTCTTGGGGTCTGCGAGCAGCTCAGCCATTTCAGGGAGTGTGACAAGTCTGACCGGAAGCTCCGCATATTCCTTATTCAGCTTTTCAAGAAAGAGGACGGTGCTCGGCCTGAAATGGCAGATCACGATCATATACTTTTTTTTCTGTGTGGTTTTAACAAATTGAGCAAATCTTGCTCTGATAGCACCCTCGTCAGGAGTTCCGTCCAGGAATCCCCCGTTTTTGAAAACTCTTATGCCTGCAGCTTTAGCTACATCATAAGCCACACTCTTTCCTGATGTTCTGCTGTCAAGAAAAACCAGATCCCTCTCTTTAAGGACATCTATTATCGGAACCATTATGTCCTTTTTAGACGTAGCCAAAGAACCTCTGTGGTTGTTTATTCCTATAGGCGAGGGAAGCGAATCGAGCGCCTTTACTGTGATATCTTCTATTTTTTGGCGATCCATGCCTTCACCCACGAGGTATTCTTTAGAGTCTTTGTCGATCTCCGCCTGCATGGGTAAATGCAGCAGGTAGGGTATACCGGCATTGTCCGCGATCACTGCTGTTTCATTAGCGTACCTTGTATAAGGAAGTATCGCCCATGTCAGAGGAATATCTAAGGATGCGACTCTCTTGGCCATCTCAAGCGCATTTCCGCCATCATCTACCACTATTGCCAGTAAGGGCCTCTTACCTACATATCGGACCTTGGCTGCACGGTCTGCTGTGATGTCCTTGCTTATCACAGCAGGTGCGTCCTTGTCCTCACTCTTAGGCTTTGTGCCTGATATAACTTTTGTAGCATCTTTGTCTTTATTAAAGAAACCAACTGTTTTTGATTTCAATTGATCTGCCTTGGTGGTGACAGTCTCTACCTTGTGTAAAACATTTGGTGGAATTTTCTCAGGATAGAGCCTGCACACGACAAAGAGCAAAGCAAATAATATAGCTGCCAGTAAAACCAGTTTGAGCAGACCAAGTATAAAGCTCTCTTTACGATTGGAGTGGCGCCCCAT
>JAAZCN010000393.1 GCA_012513245.1 Synergistaceae bacterium
CGGAATGCTTAGTGCGAAGGGCATAGCAACTACAAAAGATCATATGTTCGATCCTGAGCGCGGTGTAGAGGCAGGAGTGCTCTTGCTTTCCCGCTACATAGGCGCATACGGCACAGTCCAGAAAGCTCTGAACAGATACTACGGGGGCATTTCTGTATCCTATCTTAAAAAGGTCAATAACAATATGGCTCTGCTCAAGCGTCATTCTGAAAAAACGGGGTTCTGATCTTTTAAAACAATTAACTTTATGCGCAGGGAAGGGCCCGTATCCAGGTGGAGGTGGATACGGGCCCTTCCCTATATTATCTAAACTTCAAAGGAACCGATCACAGCAGTATGGTCCGAGGGACGTTCCATTGCCCTGAGAGATCTTTCGACCCAAACCTTCCTGCTTGCTTCGGCCATAACTTCTGTTCCGATTATATGGTCTATTCTCCAGCCGATATTCCTTGAAAGAGCATCCTTTACCCTGTAATCCCAGAAGGAATATTCTCCGTCTCCGGGCAAATGTTTTCTGAAAATATCAACGAAACCCCACGACATGACCTTTGCAAATACATCTTTGACATCACTGTGAAAACAGACGTGATTCGTCTTATTTTTCGGGTTTGATACGTCAAGCTCTGTTGGTGCTACGTTAAGGTCACCAAGCCACAAAAGTTTATCTTTTGGCGTGAACTTACTTTCAAACAACTCATGTACCCTCTGAAAAAACCGGAGTTTGTACTGGTAATCAGGATCGTCGATCTCCTTGCCTTGAGGGATGTAAGTGTTGAGGATGTTCAGATCCCCGAATCTCGCCAGTATAACGCGGGCGTTCTCTGACTCTTCTCTGCCCGGCTCTGCCAGTCCATCGCACAGACCAAACTCAGCCTCGTCAGGTTCGATTTTTGAGATGATAGCTACGCCGTTATACGATTTCATCCCTTTATAAAGGCATTGGTAGCCTAGTCCTTTAAAAAAATCTAAGGGGAATTCCTCGTCGCGGCATTTGGTCTCCTGAAAACAGAGGATATCAGGAGCTCCTTCTGAAGTAAGGTAGTGTTCAAGGACCGGGATGCGGCTTCTAACAGAATTTACGTTGAAAGTACCTATGTTGATCAGAGACATTCTATTCCTTCCTTTCCAATTTCAATTGAACAATACTATTATAGATCAAGGAAATATTTCCACGTCAACTACATTAACAACACTTCAATTAACACATTAACAACACAAACATTGCATTAATCCAATATGCCTGTTAAAATAATCGGCATGATAAAAATTACGACTTCTCATAATTTGTTTACATACTGCTGTTGTATGGAGGGCTACGGAGGATAATCCGCGCAGCCTTTAGCTGTTGTGGTCATAGACTTAACAGCAGGCACACCTAGTTTGATCAAGTAATTAAAGACCTGCTCCGGCAGGTCTTTTTTAGTATAGAAAAATAAATCGAATTTTAAAGGGTGATAAGAATGCCAGCATGGGAATATATCAAAAGCGATTTTGAGGCCGCGATGCGCAACGACCCGGCGATACCCAAAGGATTAAGAGGAATACTTGAGGTAGTTCTCTGCACTCCGGGATTTCTCGCAATTACATTCCACCGCGCATTTCACTTCATGCATTCCACGATGCACATCCCTGTGCTGCCCCGTTTCCTTTCGCTGATAGTGCGATGGTGGACAGGGATAGAGATCCACCCGGGGGCAAAGATAGGCAAGGGTTTCTTTATTGACCACGGAGCAGGAGTGGTCATCGGAGAGACAGCTGAGGTCGGCGACAATGTTACCCTCTATCAGGGAGTTACGCTGGGAGGAACGGGCAATGAGAAAGGTGCAAAGCGACATCCGACTCTCGAATCAAATGTCTTCGTCGGCAGCGGGGCAAAGATACTGGGACCAATAACGGTCGGGGCAAATTCCAGGATCGGTGCCAACAGCGCCGTGCTTAAAGATGTTCCCCAAAATGCCACTGTTACCGGAATGAGGGCGAGGATCATAAAAATCAACGGCAAACGGGTCAGCGAGTGTCCTGCCGGCATTAACCCGGAAGAACTCCGGGCAAAACTCTTAAGAATGGAAGAAGAGCTGGCAATGTTTAAAAAAGAGATACGACACCTGAAGGGAGAAAAAGAGAAACCTGTTATCCCTTCTCATGTCGAGGTAGAGATACTTCACAAAGGGAAAGAATGACCTCTCCGGCCTGCTTAAACTTCTTCCTTATTCCATTTCTTCAACGGTCTCGGCTCTTTTTTGGGAAAGATAGACCCCAAGCAGTACGAGCAGGCCTCCCGCAGCGGCAAAGATAGTGATCCTCTCGTGAAGTACCACATAAGCTGCGAGCATGGATATCGGGGGAGTTAGGTATATAAGATTATTGGCCTTCACTGCGCCAAGCTCCCATATAACCCTGTTCCACAGGAGAAAACATAAGGCAGATGCAAAAACTCCGAGAAAGACAAGGTGCCCAAAAACTTCTTTTTTTATGAGTACTCCGGGATCCCATTCAAAAAACGGGGTAAAAAGCAGCGGTATCAAAGAAAGCAGCGAATAAAAGAAAGTTTTCCTTGTTATCACAGCAGCTGAATAGACAGATCTGTTCAGGTCCCTGATAATTATCGAGTAGAAGGCAAAGGAGAGGGCGGCCATTATAGACAGGATGTCGCCTACGGGGTTAAGTTTAAGAACAAAATTACCGTTGAATACGATAAGGAATACTCCGGCAAGCCCGAAGATACACCCATAAACAAAGTTGACGGTTATCTTCTCATTTTTTGTCAGAAAATGGGATACTATACCCGTAAGCATAGGAGCAGTAG
>JAAZCN010000394.1 GCA_012513245.1 Synergistaceae bacterium
AACATCAGACAGAAAAGAAATTCCCGTAAATCCATATACAAAAGACGTTTCTAAATATGTAATGGCTCCGGCATCTGCCAAGAAACGTAAATACATAATGGAAGACAGGATCGCTGCAATGAAAGAATTCAGCGAGACGACCCCTCTGAACAGGATCGAGAAAAGTTCAGGCAACATAGGACTCATCACAAGCGGAATATCTTACAACCATGCAAAGGAAGTATTTGGAGATGAAGTCTCCTTCCTAAAGCTTGGTTTTACCTGGCCACTGCCAGAAAAATTGATAAAAAAATTTGCAGGTATGGTCGAAACGCTCTATATAATAGAAGAAAACGAACCCTACATCGAAGACTTTGTTAAAACACTCGGTATCAAATGCATCGGAAGGGAAAAACTGCCGTGGGTAGATGAGCTGACTCCGGAGACCATAAGAAGGGCTTTCTTACCTGAATGCAAAGATCAAAAAGGATATGCGATAGATGCGGAAGTTCCGCCCCGCCCTCCTGTACTTTGTGCAGGCTGTACACATAGGGGATTTTTCTATGAAGTCGGAAAATATAAAGATATCGTCGTAACAGGTGATATAGGCTGCTATACCCTTGGCATAGTCCCCCCCCTCAGTGTCACTGACTCTGTAATTTGTATGGGAGCCAGCATTTCCGGCGGAGTAGGCTTCAGCAAAGCGGTAGAAAAAGCCGGTAGAAAAGAAAAAGTCTTTGCTGTAATAGGTGACTCTACCTTCTTCCACTCAGGCATAACAGGACTTATCGATGCTGTAGTCAACAAAGCCCCCATCGTGATCAACATACTCGACAACAGGATCACGGCTATGACGGGACATCAGGAGAACCCGGGTACAGGACATACATTGATGGGTGAGCCTACCCATCAAGTTGACCTAAAGGCTGTCTGTATGGCATGCGGAGTCAGGGAAGAAAATATCCGTCTTATAGATCCCTATGATCTCACAGCCACCAAAGAGGCAATAAGGACAGGATATGGATCCTCAGAAGTATTTGTTATCATTACGACATCTCCATGTGCCCTTATAAAGGATGTCATAAAGGCAAGGGCAAACATGAAGTGTGTCATAGACCAGGATAAGTGCATACAGTGCAAAATGTGCATGAAAGCCGGATGCCCGGCATTAAACTTCAGAAACGGCATCGTTTTCATCGATCGGGCATCCTGCAACGGCTGTGGGATATGCTTGCAGATATGTCCGAAAAATGCCATCTCGAGGGAGGTATAGGACCATGAAGAAAGACGATACCAAAAGCATCCTTCTTGTAGGAGTAGGCGGACAGGGAACTATCCTTGCCTCGAAGATCCTCTCGGAGGGTCTTGTCCGTAAAGGCTATGATGTGAAGATGTCTGAGATCCACGGTATGTCACAACGGGGGGGAAGCGTTACTACCCATGTGCGGTTTGGCACAAAAGTGGCATCTCCTGTCGTTCCGGAGGGAGAGGCTGATGTTCTCGTGGCATTTGAAAAAGTCGAGGCGGTACGCTGGCTGAAATACCTCAAAAAGGGAGGCAGGCTGGTAGTTAATAATTTTGAGATCTACTCTCTGCCTGTACTGACAGGCACAGCGAAATATCCCGATGATGTAGTTGAAAAGCTTAAGAAGGAAGTTCCCGACCTTAAGATTTTCAATGCGGTGGAAATTGCAGAAGGCCTGGGAAACACCAAAGCCCAGAACGTTGTCCTTCTTGGCGCTATGGTAAAAGCAATGGGACTTGAGGACATAGACTGGGAATCAGTCCTGAAGGAACTTGTCCCTCCAAAACTACTGGATCTGAATCTGAAAGCAGTCAAAGCATGACTTGAACAGTAAAAGCAGAGGAGCCTTGAAGATCGCTTCGTAATTAGCGTGTCAAAAAATGAACATAATAAAAA
>JAAZCN010000395.1 GCA_012513245.1 Synergistaceae bacterium
TATATCAACCAGCTTATAAAAGCTATGGGCAAAGATCCAGAAGGCGTGAAAATGACCCACATCGATTCCAGGCAGGAGGGCCTTTGCGTTATCCGGGAAAAGTCAGGCAGCCTGAACTACTGCTACGTCTACTTCGACGAAAGGAAAATAAGGAGGCAGCTGCAGATAGCCACCTGTGATGCGGTCACGTTGAAGGAAGCTAGGGCGAAGGCTGCGGAACTGACTGAAGATCTGGCAGCGGGGATCGACATAAGCACGAATATGGGAAATACGCCAACCTGTGGGGCCGTAGAGGGAAATATGGACGATGAAAGACGTCCCGGCAACAGGCCAAGGTGGATGAAGCCGCAGGTATTCAAGGGCTTCGACTTCCGGGTATCGGAGATATTCGAAAGATTCAAGATGAAAGTGCCGAAAAGTCAGGAGAGGCTCAGCAAGTCCGACACTCCCCTGCCGGAGCTGCGAAGTGCTTTAAACCACCGCCTGACACTAAAGATGATAGCAGGGAACTTTCAGGACTTCTTCCCTCTGCGTGTATCCGAGGTGACCTGCTACCTCCTCAGGTGTTGGGGGGAAGATGCCATTCAGACAAGGAACGTCTCTGTCCAGACGGTTAACAGGAACGTGAACGCTTTCCGCGGAATGATCCACTGGGCCTACAGGGTAGGCCTGATACCCGAATACAAGCTTCACGGCTACGAGAACCTTAAGGAAAGCGCAAGAAGCGGCATCGGAAGAAGATGTTTGAGCAACGAGGAGATAAAGAGGCTTATGTCCGCTCTGGACAAAAGGGAGGCTGATAAAAGAGACAAAAGAGAGAACTATGAAAAAAGCTATACGAGAAAGTACAGGCTGCAGAATGGACTTCCCGTCATAGACAAAGATTGTCCTCCCATTGGAGAGGGTTATTTCGATTTCGTCTACCCAATGATCTCTTTGGCTCTTCATACAGGAGCAAGAAAAGGCTCCTTGATAGGGTTGAAATGGCGGGACGTTGACCTTGGAAAGAGGGTCATTGTTTTCCAGGGAGAAATGTCCAAGTCGGGAAACGCCATAGTCTCCCCCATCAACAGTTTTCTCCTCGAAGTCCTTTCCAAGTGGAAAATGCAGAACGAGATTTCCGATGCTCCGAGGGATCTGGAAAAGTACGTTCTGTACCCCTGCCAGGACCCATACCAGCCTATATCAAACAGCGCACCTACCTGTTGGTCCAGCCTGCTGGAAGACGCAGAGATATCGAATTTCAGGTGGCACGATCTCAGGCATACTTTCGCCTCTACGTTGGCAAACAGCAACGTGCCTCTGCCTACCCTTCAAGCGCTTATGGGGCACGCGAACATCAGGACCACGTCACTGTACCTTCACGCAACTGACGAACAGAAAAAGTCGGCGGTAGACCTGCTTGAACAGGCCTACGCCTAGATCAGAAGGAGGAGATCAATATGGCAGTAAAAAGAATAACGTTTAAGAAATTGACGAATGAATGGATTGCCCAAAAAAAACTTAAGGACGTACAGAATGTCAAGCACAGAGGAACTCTCATCATGTGGCTCTGTAATTATATTATGCCGATAATGGGTAATACATATTTTAACAAGTTTTACCCTGAAAAAATCTTGCAGATGCTTGATA
>JAAZCN010000396.1 GCA_012513245.1 Synergistaceae bacterium
CCCAGAGCGTATCCTGTTTTCGGGGTGTTTTACGGGATCCAAATTTCGGCAGTCTTTTCGTAGGAAACCACAGGCCAGAGAGTGTTGATCACTTATTTATGTCAATACAAACCTTCAACTCACAGGATTTTCCATCGAAAACGACACCGGATTTTTATGACTATATTGTGGTGGACGAGTTCCATCATGCTGCAGCAGATGCATACCAGAAACTGCTCTCTTACTATAATCCAAAGATTCTCTTGGGGTTGACTGCCACTCCTGAGAGGATGGACGGAAAATCGATACTGGAATATTTTGATCACAGAATAGCAGCGGAAATAAGACTGCCTGAAGCGATAGAACGAAAATTACTCTGCCCTTTTCAGTATTTCGGCATCACTGATGAGATAGACCTAAGAAGCTTGCGATGGACAAGAGGCCGTTACGACACCCGAGAATTGTCAAATCTCTACAGTGTGAATAGCTTTGCTGCGAATAAGAGAGCTTCCATGACGATAGAATCCATAAAAAAGTACGTTACTGATTTAGACAAAGTAAAGGCTCTTGGCTTCTGCGTCTCCGTGGATCACGCCGAGTATATGTCGAGATTTTTTAATGACCATAATTTGCCATCCCTGTGCCTCTCATCAACAACTCCGGACAAAGAAAGAGGAGATGCGAAGGCAAAACTCGTAAATGGTGATGTTAATTATATTTTTGTTGTCGATCTTTATAATGAAGGCGTGGATATCCCCGAGGTAAACACTGTTCTCTTCCTTCGCCCCACGGAAAGCTTGACTGTATTCTTGCAGCAGCTTGGCCGGGGGCTACGGCTGGCGGATGATAAAGAATGTTTGACAGTTCTCGACTTCATTGGCCAGGCGAATAAAAAATATAATTTTGAAGATAAATTTACAGCCTTGCTTTCCAATACATCCCATAGCCTTCAAAAAGAGATCAAAGAAGGATTCATTTCGGTGCCGAAAGGCTGTTATATACAACTGGAACGTCTGGCTAAGGATTATATACTGGAGAATATCCGCAGCTCTTTCAACACTTCGGCGGGGTTGGTGTCGAGAATAGCAACCTTTGAAGATGACTGCGGGTTACCCCTGACCATAGAAAATTTTACGAAATACTACCATCTAAATATAAACAGTCTTTACAAATACGGCAGTTTCTCACGACTGTGTGTCAAAGCTGGAGTGAAAAATAATTTTGATGAACCTTTGGAAGATATTATGGATAAGGCATTTCCGCGTCTTTGTTCCATTAATTCCAGAAGGTGGATCAACTTTCTGCTTGATGTATTCACCGGCAAAGAAAACATGGACTTCAATCACCTGACAAGCGAAGAGAACCGCATGCTGAACATGTTTTCATATACCCTTTGGCAAAAGGTCTGGCCAGAGTTAGGCTTTGATTTATCGACTGTATTTAACTCATCTCCGACTCTTTTGGCTGAGCTCGTTGAATTGCTGCGTTACAACTACAACCAAATCGACTTCGTGGACAAGAAAGTCAAGTTGGGATTTGACTGCCCTCTCGATTTGCATTGCACTTATACCCGCGATCAGATAATGCTTGCCATGGACCATATGAACCCCTCAAGCGTTCGAGAAGGGGTGAAATGGCTTTCAGAAAAGAATGCGGATATCTTTTTTATCACCCTGAATAAATCGGACAAAGATTATTCACCTTCAACGATGTATAAAGATTACTCTATCAACGAATCGCTGTTTCACTGGCAAAGCCAGAGCACGACCGCAAGCGATTCTCCAACAGGGAAAAGATACATAAACCACCGTTCTCTGGGAAGCAACATTTTACTCTTTGTAAGAGAACACAAAAGAAATGATTTTGGAACGGAACCGTATACTTTCCTTGGACCGGTAAGCTATTTATCCCATGAGGGAAGTAAGCCTATGAGTATTATATGGAAACTCGATAACCCGATTCCCGGAAAATATCTTAAAAAGACAAACCAACTAGCGGGAGGTTAAAAATGATACATGTAAGCGCTGCAATCATAAAAAAAGAAACCTGAGAAATCCTTATCTGCCAGCGGGGTGCAGGAGGAGTTTGTGAATATCTCTGGGAATTTCCCGGCGGAAAGCTTGAACCGGGAGAAACCTCTGAGGAGTGCCTTCTCCGCGAATGTAGGGAAGAACTTGGAATAGAGATAATGGTCCAGGAACTCTTTGCACAAACGACGTATGCATACCCCGAAATAACGATAGCTTTTTCATTTTTTAGAGCAAAGCTTATACAAGGAGAGCCAAAAGCAGAGGTTCACGAGTCAATAAAATGGGTTCTGCCGGTTGAATTGAAATTCTATGAATTCTGTCCTGCAGACGTCGCGGTTGTGGAAAGACTATTAGTGAACCAGTGATTTGCGTCATTATTGAAGATTAAAAAAGAGGGTATCCTCTGGAAGTAGAGTTAAACAAATTTTTATTCCGAACCGCTATAAGAAGTGAATATCCGTTGTTCATTATTTTTTAGAGCAGTAACCTTATATTTTCGGAGGGCTTTGAAGTGGAAGGTCCAGAAAAAAAGCATGATGTTTTAAGGGGAATTTTGGAAGCCCAGAAAAAAATCTCCCTGTTGTTTCCGGAATGTGTTCTCGTTGGAGGAACTGCCGCGGCAATGCACAGAGGACATCGGTTTTCTCTGGACGCAGACAGTGTTTTGCCCAATCTGAAGGATCAGTTCCAGGATATTTTAGAAAAGCTTGAAGCCCTTGCGGGATGGAAGACATCCAGAATTCGGCCTCCTGTTTTGATTCTCGGAAACTTTGCAGGAATCGACATCGGAATTCGGCAGCTGAGGCGCGCCGAGCCGCTCGAGACGATAGAGAAATTCG
>JAAZCN010000059.1 GCA_012513245.1 Synergistaceae bacterium
ATAGTATATATGGTATATATATACCTTGTCAAGCTCCAATATTAAAATAACTGAAAAATTAGTGAAGCTGAACCTCGTAAATTTGCGGCAGTTCGTTTGAGCGAAGTCCCTGTTTTTAAACAAGAGCGGGTAATGTGTCAAAATTTAAAAATTTCGCACTTATAGGTTAGAATATTTATGTGAATGTCAACTTAAAGAAATGTCACTTTTGCTAGTAATTGCGAATGATTTTTTTGTGAGCGGTCAGAAAAATGTGACTGTTTAACTTCTAGTGTGATGCGCCGTCACTTCAAAATAAAGGTGGTTATGTTGGAATGCCGCTTGAAATAATCAGAAATGACATCACAAAAGTACATGCTGACGCCATCGTCAATGCGGCAGACCCATCGCTACTGGGAGGTGGCGGGACGGACGGAGCCATCCACAGGGCAGCCGGGCCGGAGCTGCTTGCTGAATGCAGGGCTCTTGGCGGCTGCAAGGCCGGAGAAGCTAAGATAACCAAGGGATACAGGCTGCCCGCAAAATACGTGATCCACACAGTCGGCCCTGTCTGGCATGACGGATCAAGCGGGGAAGAAAAACTGCTTTCGGACTGTTACAGAAATTCCCTTGAACTGGCAAAGAAGCACAAGCTTGAAAGCGTAGCCTTTCCTCTGATCTCTTCCGGCACTTTCGGATATCCCAGAGACAAGGCATTGTCGGCCGCGATCTCGGCAATAGGTGAATTCCTCCTGAAAAACGACATTACGGTCTATCTGGTCGTCTACGACAGCGCATCCTTCATGTTGTCGGAAAAGCTGTTCTCATCGATCAAACAATACATAGACGACAATTACATCGAAGTGTGTGACATTGGGGTCAGACCTACACAATTGACAAAATGTGGATAACTTGGCACCGCCGGGCTATTCAATTACAATGGGATCATACCAACACCATTGACAAAAACTACTTATTCTAGCCATGTATTCAAGAAGCCGAGACGGTAATCGAAATTCAACGGTATTGGAAGTTTGAAGATATTCCTGAAATTATGGATGTATGGATCATGAAAAATATAATTGGTCGGACCTGCCTACATAACTGGCAAAAAAATATATATTCATTCGTTAAAATTTCACAATCTCATAACGTGATTCAAAATCATTGAGTATGTCTGAAACACAAACAGAGGGGTCAGACCTACACAATTGACAAAATGCACAACTATCGGAATCACTCTGTTCACTGCTGTCTAAGATTGCTCAAAACTTAAAATGACTTCCTGTAATAGCAAGGCTTAATTAATCGTTCTTGGGGACATTTAAAACTAGGTTGTCCCTTACTGTTTCAGTGTTACTTTCACGATATTTGCTTTTGGCTGTCCAATACTCAGTCAAATAATCCAAGTTACTCAATTTGCACCGGAGATAATGACATTTCAGATAGTATTTGACTGAACAGGCTCATGCACTTTATCATTGTCTTGCCTGTGACTCTATCCTGAACACGAGTGAATTGGAATCACAAGTAAAGAGTTTTTTCAAGGATTTAGCAAAGACCTTTTTCTGGAGGGAATAACAATGAAGTTAAATGTTGGGTTTATAGGTTGTGGGGCACTTGGCAGTTCTATCGTAACAGGACTAGCTAAAGCCCCCG
Organism: Synergistaceae bacterium; assembly: GCA_012513245.1. The sequence continues at coordinate 1,639 of JAAZCN010000059.1, forward strand.
GATTCCAAGGCAGGCTTGTTCTATCAGACCCGTTTAACAAGGCGAACGTGGATAAACTTTATGCTTTGTATCCTGAGAAAGTAGTGCCTGCTGAATCCCATGAAGATCTGCTCAAGCAGGCAGAGATCATTTTTCCGGCCGTTCTTCCAAAGCTTTTGCAGGATATAATGTCAGACCTTACATTTACCGAGAGGCACAAGGTAATTCATGTCGCAGCAGGGATAGATCTGGCTGAAGGCAGAAAATACTATGGAAATGCCGGAAAGGTCCTGCGAGCCGTTCCTCTCCCTTTTGCATCCAGAAGGATGGGACCGATGGTCCTATTTGGTGATGATGAGGACTGCCGGAAGCTATTCTCTCTCTTTGGCACTCTTATGAATGTGTCAACGGAAAAAGAGCTGGAGATCCTTGCTGTACATACTGCACTCATGGTCCCGTACTATGCTGTGATCAATGAGGTTGTCAAATGGTCAATGGAAAAGGGAATGCCACTTGAAAAAGCCCGTGATTATATTTGCTCGATGAACAGCGCTCTTTCAAGCCTTATGGTTGAAGATGACGTAAGGGACATTGAAGCGTATATGGTAGGTAAGGCGACGCCCGGGGGGACTAACGAAGAAGCACATAGGATCCTGAGCGAAAGCGAAGCTTATTCTCCCTGGCATACCGCGATGGAGAGTGTCGGAAAACGCTATGGGCTGTAGAAAACAAACAGGGGGGTCAGACCTACACAATTGACAGAATGCACAACTCTCGGAATGCTTCTGTTTCACATTTATAGCTGTTTCCCGGGTCGGCTGAGCCATCCTTCCAGTATCACACCATAGAAAATCCCGGCTATAAAACTTACATGATCTTGAAAACCTGTAGAGCTGTAGAAGGCAAATGAAACTAAAAGCCCGAACAAGGCACCACGAAGCAAAGCTTTTTTTCTGACGGTCGCCGTCCAGGGAGCACCGATGACTAGACCGAGTATTACACGGTTGTACCAGAGTGAGAAAATAATTTGCGGTGAAGCGGTAAAGCCAGATCTGACATATGCACCTGCCACACATAAAAGTCCCAGCAGTACTCCGCCAATGAGAGCTTCTTTCATTCTTTTATTCATAGCAACTCCTTCCGGATCTGTCCGATCCACGCTTTGAATGCTGCTTTTAATTGAGACTGTCGGATCTCTCTTTTATCTATTCAGTCAAGTAATAATACTAGATTGCGGCATTGTGGTAAAGGTGATCCACAGCAGGCAGGGAGAATGTTTACCTGTTGTTAACAGGAGATCGTCCAAAAACTTTAGCTGGTTCAGACCTACATAATTCACAATTAATGGCCGGGATCCAGGTCTGGCTTTGTCTCACGCCCTTTATCGTCTCGCCCGGCTGCTTCTTAAAGGGCAAAAATTTCAGTCGTAGACTAGATTAAAAGACGCCGGATCCCCGATTTGGGCATTCGAAATGGTTCGGGCACTGGGGTGTCAATTTGATATGTTTTCCTTACAGAAAACAGTATCCTCCCAATCGAAGGCATACCGGGAAGACGAGGATTTTAGGTTATTTGGGTTTTACAACTGCTTAGCGACCGCTTAGCGACGCTTAGCCATTGCTCAGCTATGTTTTAAAACAACCCGTTCTCAACCTCTTTCGGCGATGGGATCGCCATTTCTCGCAGTATCTTTAGTCCGTACTTCTTCGCCTCTACCAACCGCTCGCCTATTGCTTGCCGACTGCTTGCCTATTGCTTGCCTACTGTTTCCCATTGCTTGCCGACTGCTTGCCCGGCCGTAAAATCCCCAAAAAAAGAGCAGCTCGATACAAAAAAGTATCAAACTGCTCCGGAGCTTTTGGCTCCTCGACGAGGACTCGAACCTCGAACCTAGTGGTTAACAGCCACCCGCGCTGCCGATTGCGCCATCGAGGAATAGCTTGCCGAGAACAGAAAACTCGACGCAGAGTATTATAGCACCGATTAATAATTTGACAACACCCTTTGAAGTTTTTGAAGTCGATGGCGATGCTGCGATATTGCTGTTAATTGTCATCGGACAACTCGTCAAGGAAAATGTCATCCTCTTAAACACACTCTTAAACACCGAATTGGTAATTCTTCAAGTCCTGTGTTATTCTTCTTCAAATCAATTGAAATTTCCCTTTTTGTAATTGTTCAGGTCATATCAAGTTTAAAGGAACCTCAATAGTATTGCCATATCTTTATATAAAGATCACGAACTTGATATTACTCTAGCCAAAGAAAGCAGGAATAAATATGCCGGATCAAAACAATTCATTTCGGGTGGCTGACACCAAAGTATCTTATGACGATTTCTGTCTTGCACAAACAATACTCAAACCTATATTGCAGAAGACAGAATTGATCGAAAGCCCATTTTTCAGCGCAGAATGCGGCAATAGAGTATTCCTTAAACCAGAAAATCTTCAAGTCACAGGCTCGTTCAAAATCCGTGGTGCGTATTACAAGATAAGCAAACTAAGCGACGAAGAAAAGACAGGGGGATAATAGCCGCCTCCGCCGGTAATCATGCTCAGGGTATAGGCTATGCCGCCCACATG
>JAAZCN010000397.1 GCA_012513245.1 Synergistaceae bacterium
ATGACTCTTATCGGAGTACCTGTAGTATGTGCATCTACTGCAAATATCGATTGAGTATTACGCATTGATATATCCTCTCTGTCTTTCATAATCGTTGTATATCAAAATACCCTTCCTACACCTGCTTTGACAGCTTTTTTATAAACATTGTAAGCAATAACTATGTCGAGAGTTGCAAAACCAACCGTCTTCATAAGCGTGATCTGTTTACTGTCCGTGCGCCCTATAACTTTGCCAAGGATCAGATCTCCAAGTTCACCGGTTATAGATTCCTTCTTAAACTTACCCTCCGATATAGGTATAAGAAACTCTCCTGCCTCAGACATTATGGCTTCTGTATTGTCTATAAAAATTTTGTCGGCGTGCGTCACCGTATATTCATCAAGCTCACGCTTATGCGGCATAAAGACTCCAACAGCATTAATATGAGTCCCCCTTTTGATTTTTCGTCCGTCAAATACAGGATCAGCACTTGTAGTAACAGTAGTGATTATGTCGGCGCAATCGACCGCCTCATCTGAAGAAACCGCACCAACCAGCTTAGCATTGAACTTCTCAGCAAGAGCAGATGCTCTGTCGATAAATGACGCTGTCCATTCATGGTTGGAGTCGTAAATGCGTACCTCTGATAATTTCCTTACTGTCAATAAAGCTTCAAGCTGTGACATTGCCTGTCCTCCGGTCCCGAAGAGCGCGGCAGTTTTCGCGTCTTTATTTGCAAGGAATTTTGTTGCCAGTCCTGACACTGCTCCCGTTCGCATACGAGTAAGTTCAGTACCGTCAAGCATTGCGTTGACCACTCCTGTTTCAGGGTCTGTCAGCAGTGTTGTTGCTGTTACCGCGGGCATACCTTTCTTCGCGTTATCGGGGTATGTTGATACGATTTTTATACCGGCAACGGGGAAATCTTTGATAAGAGCAGGCATGAAAGATGTGATGCCATTTTTTTTAACTTCGAAATTTATACGTACCGGAACTTCCGTACCACCGTTGCTTTGAATAACAAAAGCATCTTCATTTGAATTTATTGCATCCTCCATTGTGAATACTTTTCTTATATCTTCAGCGTTTAAAACCAACATATTGAAACACCCCATTAATTTTTAATTTGTCATAAAAAATAAAAAAACTCCCTCTCCTGATAGTTGAAACAGGTTTGGGAGTTTTATATTAACATTCGCTATCTGCATTTTATATAACTTACAATGCCTGCAGGCTAATTATCGAATCAGGTTGACCAAAACCAAAGAGACCCACGGAACATACGTAACCAAAATCAGCACTAAAATCATAGTTCCCAAAAACGGCAACGCAGCCTTTGATACCTTTTCAAAAGGCACCTTAGATATGTTGGTAGCTGAGAAAAGACAGACGCCAACAGGCGGGGTCGCAAGTCCGATAGTAAGGTTGATACAGACTATCATTCCGGCCACTATCGGATCTACGCCCATTTTAGCAAGAGCAGGAGCCAATATCGGGCCTACAAGCATAATTGCAGGAGCGCTGTCCATGAACATGCCTACGACAAGAAGAGCTAAATTTATCATCAAGAGCTTTAGCCATAGGGAGACATTCATCGCTAGAAGTGCTTCAGTGAGTCTTAAAGCAACCCTTTCGTTTGTAAGGACCCATCCGAAGGCATAACAGGTACCTACCAGCAGCATAACTGATCCGCTGTCTATAGCACTTTCCAAAAGGATCTTCGGCAACTGTCTCCATGCTATCGTCTTATATATGAACATTGAGAGGACAAAAGCATACAGAGCGGCCATTGCAGCAGCTTCAGTCGGCGTGAAAATCCCTGAGGTTATCCCTCCGAGAATGAAAACAGGCAGTATCAAGCAAAGTATCGATTCTTTGATTGCTTTAAGCCTTCCTTTCCATGAAGTCCGCGGGAGGCGAGGATAATTATCACGCTTTGCGTATACATAAACAACTGACATCAATGCAATAGCCATCAATATTCCAGGCAAAATACCCGCCACAAAAAGATCCCCAATGGGAACACGGCTAACAGCTCCATAAAGAACAAACGCAAGGCTCGGAGGAATTACCGGCGCCATTGTTGATGCAACAGCTGTCAATCCTGCGCTGAAGTCTGCCGGGTAACCTTCCTTTTTTAGTGAGGGGATCATTACAGATCCAACAGCTGAAGTTGCTGCTACTGCCGAACCGGAGACTGCACCGAAAAAGGCACAAACCATTACATCGACCATCGCCAGTCCGCCCCTTATGTGACCTACAAAAGCCTGTGCAAGCTTGATCAGCCTCTCTGTAATGCCACCATTGTTCATTAGGTTGCCTGCAAGAACAAAAAAAGGCAGGCACATTAAAAGAAATGAATCCATTCCGCGTACAACTCGAGACGGAACCAGCAGCCAGGAAACATCACCGCCCATTGCGAGAATATACGCTATTGTTGAGAGGATCAAAACAAAAGATATTGGGACACTTAAAAACAGAAGAGGGAAAAATGTGGCAAATAAAATCCAGCTCATTTACGCAGCCCTCCCAAAAAAATCACGAATTCGATTTTCCGTGAATTTACCGTGTAATATAAGTTCCAACAACTGGACAGTACTATAGAAAAGCATCATAGCACCGCTTACAGGCACAGAAAGATAAAGCACTGCTGCTGACACGGGAAAAGACGTTGCAGTCTGTCCGGCACTATAAACATCCATGGTTTGCTCAGCTCCGTAAACTGTAAGGATATACACTGCCAGTATCATAAAAATCTGGGCCATCAATTTAACTATAAACTGGGCTTTGCCCTTTATGTTGTTTACAAGTATGTCTACACCAATGTTCAAATGAGAATGGACAGCACAGGCAGAAGCGAGCATAGTGCTCCATATGAATAGATATCTGCCCATTTCTTCTGCCCATTGAAAAGAATGTGAGAAAAAAAACCTTGATATGACCTGCATACACACAATAACCGACATAGCCGCAAATGTCACAATAGCAATAACAGAAGCAAATCTATCAAGTTGGTCTTCAATGAAATGTAGTCTCTTTAGGATAAGTTCCATGTTGAAACACAGCCTTTCGGTCAAAAATCCTTTAATCTGTATAGTCACGGACGGCCCTAACTATTCAGGACCGCCCATAACAAGAAACAAGCTTTGTTTGTAACTATTTTGTCTTGTTGATCTGATCTACTATCGGTTTCCAGTGAGGATATTTCTTAAAATAGTTTGCATATACAGGCTGAACAGCTTTTACCCATTCATCACGGTCTTTTGGATTTGTAACAGTAATTTTCTTTTCTTTTTCAAGTTTCTTGGTCAGCTCCATCTCAGTATTCCAGAAC
>JAAZCN010000398.1 GCA_012513245.1 Synergistaceae bacterium
ATACATAGGCTATGACTCTGCAGGAATAGCTGTAATAAAAGACGGAGTAATACATGAACTCCGTACTATAGGAAGGGTGCAGCAGCTGGCGGAAAAAATTGCGAAAGAAAATTTCAGCGGTGATTTCGGCATTGGCCACACAAGATGGGCAACGCACGGCGGAGTGACCGAGAATAACGCCCATCCCCACATGAGCAGCGACAAAAGAGTGGTTTTGGTACACAACGGCATCATAGAAAATGCAAGAGAGATAAGGGCTGACCTTGAAGCTGAGGGGATAATGTTTCACACTGAGACAGACACTGAATCAACAGTTCAGTACCTGGCCCGGGTCTACCGCGGCGATCCAAAGGAAGCTATAGTTAAACTTACAAAGAGAATTAGAGGCGCTTTTGCCCTTGTGATAATGTTCCATGATAAACCAAATGAAATATGGGCAGCAAGAAAAGGTTCACCGCTGGTAGTCGGACATGCGGGAGAAGAGGGTTTCTGTGCCTCTGACCCTACTGCCTTGCTGGAATTCACCAGAGATGTCTGGTTCATGGATGATGACGAGATCGTCAGAATATCAAAAGAGAACTGCACTTTCTACGATTTCGACGGAAACCGGCACGAAAAGGAATCCATGCACCTGGACTGGGAAGCCGCCATGACCAGCAGGGGGGATTACCCCCATTTTATGCTGAAGGAAATACACGAGCAGCCGGATGTCGTTGCCCATACTCTTCTTGGAAGGGTAGCCTCCAACAGCGTGGACCTAAGCCATGAGCTAGACTGGACACCGGAACAGGTATCAGGTTGGAAGAAGATCCACTTTGTGGCCTGCGGCACCTCGCATTACGCGACAATGGTCGCAGCCCGCATAATGGAAGAAATAGGGACCTTCGAAATAAGGACCGAGGTCGCGTCTGAATACCGTTACAGACATATCCCCATCGGACCCGACACTCTCGCAGTCTTCGTATCCCAGTCAGGGGAAACTGCCGACACTCTTCACGCCGCAAGGCTAGCCAAAGCAAAAGGTGCAAAATGCATCGTTGTGACAAATGTTAGGGGGTCTACCATCCACCGTGAAGTGGGTGAAGGGCTGATCACACCGGCGGGACCTGAAATAGGCGTGGCAGCAACAAAGACATTCACGGCCCAGATAACGGTACTCACACTTCTGGGTCTCTACCTTTCAAAGCTGAAAAATGACCTCTGCCCGGAGACAGAACAGAGGATCGTTTCAGCAATGATGGACTTACCTGCCAAGCTTGCTTCGATACTGGAGAGGGAAAAAGAGATAGAGGTCGTAGCAAGAAACTTTGCTGACGCCAAAGGTTTCTTCTTTATAGGCAGAGGCCTGGCCTATCCGCTCGCACTGGAGGGAGCACTAAAGCTGAAAGAGATCTCCTATCTGCACGCTGAGGCGTACCCTGCAGGAGAGATGAAGCACGGACCTATCGCACTGCTCGACAAGGAGCTTCCGGTAGTTGCACTTGTCCCTAAAAGTAACCTTTGGGAAAAGACCATTTCAAGCATTGAGGAATCAATGGCAAGGAACTCGCCGATAATCGCTTTTGCAACAGAGGGAGACACTGAAATAGGACACTATTCAAAGAATGTCATATTTATACCAGAGACAGAGCCGGAGCTTTTCCCCTTTACTGCAGTCATACCCCTGCAGCTTTTTGCGTACTACATAGCAAGGCAACGCGGCTGTGACATAGACATGCCCAGAAACCTTGCCAAGTCAGTAACAGTGGAATAAAAACACGTAAAAGAAATATCAGGGGAGGCTCTTTACAGGCTGGCTTGACGCCGCTAGGGGGAGCCTCTTTGTTTTTTGCCAAAATAAATATATTTCAGGGGAGATAAATCTTGAAAAAGAATAAAATCATTGCGGTGTTTTTGCTGATAGCTCTTTGCATGACATTCGTCCTGCCCTCTTTTGCCTGCGCATCCGATAACGGGGATACGAGCTTTGTGACATTTTTGTCCGTACTAAAAGCATGGGGAACTTTTCTTGCCAAAATAACAGGGTCCTACGACGTCCTGGATAATATCTCCATTTTCTCAAACTTTGCAAGGATGTGGCACAGTTTTATTGGATCGGAAGAATTCAGCGTCGAGAGGTTTTTTGAAGCGATCATGAGATGGATGGGCATTGACCTTTTTATGCAGCAAAAAGAAACACCTCAGGGAAGTTATTCAATATGAAGGCATGGACGTACATCTTAAGATGCTCAGACGACACCCTCTACACAGGGTGGACCAACAACATAGAAAAGCGGCTCGCTGCCCATAACAGAGGCACGGCTTCAAAATACACAAGGGGCAGGAGACCGGTGGAACTTATATTCAAAGAAGAGTTTGAGACAAAGGAAGAGGCCATGACACGCGAGGCAAAGATAAAATCCCTCAAAAGAGACGAAAAACTCCTGATAGCCAAAAATAGATGACAAATATAATTTTTATTGATAAACGTATGCTACATGCAGTACAATACAGCATAGCTTAAATTTAATGTTAGGATACTTGCCTTTATTTGGTCAAGTTTCCTAAAAGAGGGGTCAGGCATGAAAGGTCGTACAGATGTTATCGTCGGTGTTCAGTGGGGAGACGAAGGTAAGGGACGCGTAGTGGACGCACTTGCAGGAAAGTCAGGCGTAGTAGTCCGTTATCAGGGCGGTGCAAACGCAGGACACACCGTGGTCGTTGAAGATGAGAAATTTGTCTTTCATTTACTCCCTTCAGGGATCCTATATGCTGACAAAGTCTGTGTGATCGGAAACGGGGTAGTGATAGATCCAGAAACGCTATTTGCAGAACTGGATGATCTCAGGGAGAGAGGAAAGACCCTTGCCAGACTGATCGTCAGTCATGGTGCGCACGTTGTCATGCCCTATCATAAACAGCTGGACATACTGGCCGAAAGAGCAAGGTCCGAGGACACGAAGATCGGAACTACGGGACGGGGTATCGGGCCATGTTACTCCGATAAATTCGAGAGGATTGGAATAAGGGCAGAAGACCTTGTTAACCCGAAAATACTAAAAGGAAAGCTTATTACGAACATAGAACAGAAAAATAAGATCCTTACCAGGATATATGGCGCCGAGCCTTGCAATCTCGAGAGCACATACGAGACAGCCCTTGAGTGGGGTAAAAGGATAAAACCACTTTTGGGAGACGCTTTCCTCGAAATACACAAAGCGCTCGGTTCAGGAAAGAACGTCCTCTTCGAAGGAGCCCAGGGAACACTGCTCGATGTCGACCACGGGACATATCCTTTTGTAACAAGTTCCAGCCCCTGTTCCGGAGGAGCCTGTACCGGAGCTGGAATAGGACCGGGAAGGATAGACCGTGTAATAGGAGTCACCAAGGCTTACTGCACAAGGGTAGGAGAAGGTCCCTTCCCTACCGAGGATAAGGGCTCGTTAGGAGAGCAGCTTAGGACAAAGGGCGGGGAATTCGGCGCTACGACCGGACGTCCAAGGCGCTGTGGCTGGAACGACCTAGTCGCAGTCGACTATGCGGTAAAGATAAACGGCATAGACGGGCTTGCGCTCACAAAGCTTGATGTCCTTTCAGGATTTGAAAAGATCCAAGTCTGCACTTCTTATGACATCCAAGGGATCATACATAAGAATTTCCCCAGCAGCTGCGCAGAGCTGGCGAAGGCCGTCCCGGTTTTTGAGGAACTGCCTGGCTGGAAAGAGAACATAGGCAAGTGCAGAAGGTTTGAGGACCTTCCCGCAGCTGCACAGGATTATATCCGTTTCATTGAGGAAAGGGTCTCTGCACCTGTCATCCTTATCGGCGTTGGACAGGGAAGGGAAGATACTATCCTGAGAGGTATATGATAAGTTGATTCCCGGAACCGGCTTCAGGTTCCGGGTGTCTCCCTGCAGGGAGACACCCGTTCGGTATGATCGATCGCAGAGCTGGTAAAAATATGTCGCAAAGATAACCAACAACATGGGTGGTCCGAGATCATGACCACCCACGTATATTTGTAAAGGTTGACGCTTACAGAATAAGCGACAATTTCTTTTCTGTACCCGGAAGAATCCTTGAGACAGTGATCCGTTTGGAAACAATGTCAGGTTCAATCAGTCTTCTTTTCTAAGTGCTGTGGCAGGCAGCTCTACTATCTCGCCTTCCTGTTCTTCATCAAGATCCGCGGGCTCGCTTCCTGTAAAATCCGAGTGATCGTCCCAACTTTCGTCCGTTGTGTCGATCACTTCGGATCTGCTCTTTCTATAGCTTCCGCCGCTGAAAGGATCATAGCTCTTCGACGATGTATAGACCCTCACTCCGTTGCCTCTCAGAAGCCCTGCAATGATCAATACAAATAGAGCTATGCCCACAAATCCCGCTAGGAATATTATCGCAGGGAAGGCAAATCCAAATATCAACGTTCCAATAAGTAAAAAGATCAGGAGTTTCATTATGTCTCTCTCCTTCAGGATCTTTTCTGCCTGTTATCCTTTGTGGCAGTCCGTGGTTTCTTTTTCCTGTTTTCGGCGGCAGATTTTCCTGTGGTCCTGTTTATGCCGCTTTTTTTCTTTTCATCCGTCTTCCAAGGACGGTCTGTTGAACGCCCCTCAGATTCAGTCCTATAAGCGGGCCTTTTTGTGGTTTTTGCTGTGTCGTCTCTTTTCTTTTCATCTGTCCTCAAAGGACGGTCTGAATCGTGACTTTCAGGTTCAGACCTGTAAGC
>JAAZCN010000007.1 GCA_012513245.1 Synergistaceae bacterium
CTCATAAGAAGCTGTGATAACCTTTCTTCCTTCGTAGTCCCCAGCCCTGTCTAGTACATATGTTCCACGACCTTCATCAGATATCCCCCTTATCTTTTCACGATATTTATCTTCAGTCTTGTTCTTTGCCTCTTTACCGCTAATGTAGGAACAGTAACCGGACATCGGTATCTTCAGTATTGCTGGCAAAACTTAATCGAACTGCGTTCTTCTTGAATTCCTCATCGAATTTCTGTCTCTTATTTGGCATGATATCAGCTCCTTTCGAGCTTCTCTTCTATCTTACCAAACTGAACGAAATTCTAACACCGACCCAAGTCAACTGCCCGAAAAAATCGGACGGTAGAAAATGAAAGCAGCCTGATACGTTTGAAGAAAATAAAATGGTGGCTCAGCACAAGGTGGACTGGTTGCTAATGCAGCTAAGAAGCAACTCGAAGAGACTACAGGTAAAAAAGTTGTAACTGTGAAGACTGCAAAGAAGTGCAATATAGAGGTCAGACCTACACAATTGACAAAATGAACAACCAACCTAATACCTCTGTTATTAACAGGAAGCCGACAAAAAACCATATTTGGTTCAGGTCCATAGGATCCACAGATCCGAAATTCCCCGGATTCTTTTGATCTTTTCCCCAGCCTACCTTCGACTTACATATTAACTTCAGATCTTATGCTTGCCTGTTAAGCAACAGAATACCCCGAAAACAACAGATTGCACTTGTCCTTCAGCTTCCCACACTGTACAAAGGACGGATATATCACTTTCTGTCAATTATCTAGGTCTGACCCTATAATTACTATGTAGGTCTGACCCCCATAACTGCTACTTGACAACATAATTGTTGCTAGCGTCTTCAACCTGTTGACAAACGCAGAATAGGAAGTAAACTATATCAAACTTAACTTATAGGTGAAGTATATGAAAATATATTATTACCCTGAATTTGATGGAAGAATACGGATTTACGCCGTTGCATCAAAATGTGACGGTGCCTGCGTAATCTACGATTATTTAAGTAATCTTACATGTAACAATGCCGATTCCATCAGGATAAAAATTATGCAACTGATATTAAGGATTGCGGTAGACAAGCTGCGGAACACACAAAAATTTAAACCGCTCAACGGAACAGGAAGCCCTACCTTGTATGAATTGAAACATAAAGAGCACAGGCTTTACGGTTTTTTTGCGGACATGGGTTTTCTTTTTCTGTATTGTTCCGGAGACAAAGACAAGCAGAAGTTGGATATAAAAACAGCGAAAAGGGTCAGAGGAGAGTATTTATCCGATTCTTCAGAGGCAAATATTCATATAAAGGAGAGCCTGAACGGTTTGCATTGATAATCTGTTTAAGTTGCTCAGAAAGAAAATGGCAATAAGAAATTGATAGGAGGAAATAAAATGGCACGGACAACAAAACTAGGAGATCTGTTGGTAAACCTGCGGAGCGATCCTCTCTTTTGGGCAGAAGACGCAAAGACGGATTTCACGGAAGAAATCGTCCGACTAATGGAGGAACAGGGAGTTAGCAAAAAAGAGCTGGCATTAAGGCTAGGGACATCACAGTCTTATGTAACGAAAGTTTTAAACGAGAACGTGAATTTTACTATCGAATCCATGAGTAAGATTGCATTTGCTCTTGACGGAAAAGCGGAAATACTGATCATTCCTACAAATACGGAAAAGGCACAAGATCCTTCTAGAACTGTGATTTATGATACCTTGCGACATGATGCTTGTTTTGAGAAAGATGAATGTATTGGAAAATGGGAAACTTTTTCCGAAAGGAAAGGCGAAACTAATACCTCAAATATTATCTCATTTCCTGGATTAAAGAAGAATTGGGATGATTGTGATATTGGAACAGGGGGACAGGCCATATGACTAAAAGAATAGTTGCAGGTAATCTTCCGCTTAAGATATGCAGCCGTTTTTTTGAAAAAACCTGTGTATCAATTATCCCTCCCGCCGGAGATATCGGTGAAGAAAACGGCGTGTTTTTGCCTGAAAGTTTTAACGTAGCCTTTCACATTGGTAAGGTTAAGGACATGCCCAAGTGCTGGGATTGTTCAGTATCGATTCAATCTCTTCCTAGAGGAGATAATAAACCGCTTACTCTTGAGTACGAAGTAGTTGCGGGCGGAAGGTTTATGAACGAAGATCCCGCCGAAGAAACAGATGATATCATTTTACGTATACAAGTGACGGCATCTTCTGTTTTGATAGGCATGATACGTGAACATATCGCTGCGGTTACTTCAGGCAGCCCAATTGGAACACATTATATCCCGCCAATACAAATCGCGATTAAGGATGAACCAAAATCTAAGGAAAAAAACGCTAAAGATTCTAAGCCTAAAAGTATTAGAAAGTCAACAGTTAAAAACACCAAATAGAGATATGGAGATCAAAGAGCTCGGGAGAAAATCACGGGTCTTTTGTGACATTACTTTTCTCTAATATGGCGTCTAGTTGCTCATACGTTATAGTTCCATCTCCGAAGTTTATAGCAACCCGAAGAGGCATTACTTTTACCATATTCGCAA
>JAAZCN010000399.1 GCA_012513245.1 Synergistaceae bacterium
CTGATCCCCGGAATAGGATGCGGAATATATCTTGCCCGCTACGCAAAAGGTAAAAAGAAAGAGATGCTTTCTATGGCAGTGGATCTTTTGGCAAGCGTCCCTTCCATTGTTATGGGCCTTTTTGGGTTTGTGCTGATCCTCTTGCTCAGACGAACTTTTGCACCTGACGCGACCACATGCATCAGTCTTGCAGCATTCTGTCTTGCTTTGCTTGTAATGCCCGCACTGGTCGTAACCACACGGACATCAATAGAGAGCCTGCCTGAGTCTCTTGTAATTACAGGAACAGCACTTGGATTTACGGAACATCAGCTGCTTCGGCATATTCTTATCCCGGCAGCCGGCAGGGGAATACTTGGCGGGATCATGCTGGCTATGGGACGGGCAGCTGAAGATACGGCAGTTATCATGCTTACGGGAGTGGTCGTAAATTCCGGACTGCCTGCCGGACTTGGTTCCAAGTTTGAAGCCCTGCCTTTCCTTATTTTCTATACGGCAGCTCAATATATAGATCAGAATGAGCTCCTTAGGGGATTTGGGGCTGCAATGGTCCTACTCTTCCTTTCTGCAGGACTCCTTTATGCAGCATCAAAGCTTCAACGAACAATGGAAAAAAGATGGAAGGGATCAAAATAATGGGTCTTTGTGCAGAAATACAAAATTTATCAGTCTCATTTCACGGCAGAAAGGCTGTCAGTGAAATAAATGCGGGCTTGCCGTCAGAAGGAATTACCGTTCTTATCGGTCGCTCCGGTTCCGGGAAGACAACATTTTTAAGGGCTTTGAACAGGCTCAATGAAACTTTTGACGGATACGAAGGATCCGGAAGCATATGTTTGCTTCTGGGAGGCCAAATGAAGAACATATATTCTTCAGGCAAATTGACCACGACTGAGTTGCGTAGAAAAGTCGGGATGGTCTTTCAGACACCTAATCCTCTTCCGCTGAGCATACGAAGGAACATAATGCTGCCATTGGAGCTGATGTTGGGATCCCGGGGTTCTGCCGCTGAAGAAAAAATGCAAACGGCACTAAAACCAATAGGTTTATGGGATGAAGTCAGAGACAGGCTTGACACGCCTGCGAACCGGTTATCAGGTGGACAGCAGCAAAGACTCTGTCTTGCAAGGGCTCTTGCTCTTGAACCGGAGATGCTGCTTCTTGACGAACCAACTGCCTCACTGGATAAAAAGTCTTCGGAGCTGATCGAGGACCATCTGCTATCCCTTAAAAACAGATATCCCATTGTAATGGTATCTCACAGCGTAAGACAGGCGCTAAAGCTTGGAAGCTATTTTGTTTTGCTTAAAAATGGCACTGCAGCGGCTTCATTTTCTAAGAAGGAGCTTCCGAAAGGGAAAGAGGCCGAAAAAGCTATGACTGACCTTCTTTAGCGGCTTTCTGACAATTCTTTGTAAACAAAGTTTAAGATCACATTTTTTGAGGGGATATACGAAATGCACGAGATCGGACCAATATTTGAAATGATGAGAGAAGAAGTTGCAATGGGCCCTGTACATATAAAGGAGATAAGCGAGAAAGGCATACCTATTATAGGAACATATTGTACTTTCACACCATGGGAGCTGATCAATGCCGCAGGGGGAGTTTCGGTCTCTCTTTGCAGTACAAGCGAAAAACCGATCGGCCCGGCTGAGAAACACCTTCCCAGAAACCTTTGTCCGCTCATAAAGTCCAGTTATGGGTATGCACTTACAGATACATGTCCTTACTTTCATTTTTGTGACATGGTCCTTGGTGAAACGACCTGCGACGGCAAAAAAAAGATGTATGAATATTTGGGAGAAATTAAAGATACTTATGTAATGCAGCTGCCGCAGACAGTGAACGGTATCAACAGCATGAAATTGTGGAAAGATGAGATACTCCTCCTGAAAGAATTTCTTGAATCAAAATTCAAGGTGGAAATCACTGACGAAAAACTTGCTGCCTCTATAAAACTGCGTAATAAGATCCACACTGCGATGATGGAATTTTACAGCCTTGCAGCTTTACCATCGCCGGTCTTAACAGGCAAAGAGATCATGCTGGGATCTGATTACCTTAAGTTTTACTTTGATTACGAAAAAACAATAAAACTTATAAGAGCTCTGACTGTAAAACTTAAAGAAAACTATGCTTTCGGAGATCGACGGATCGATCCTTCTGCGAAGCGTATCCTTATAACCGGATGTCCAATGGGGAAGTCGCTTGAAAAGGTCGTTGACGCGATAGAATCCAAGGAAGCCGGGGGAGTCGTGGTCGGATTTGAAAACTGCGGCAACCTCAAATGCTCTTCATGCCTTGTAGACGAAGATTCAGCCCCTATAGACGCTATAGCAGAAAAGTATCTCAACAATCCCTGTTCTGTAATGTCCCCCAACACAAAAAGGATCGAGCTAATCAAAAAATACGCAAAGGAATACAGGGCCGACGGTGTCATCGATGTCATTCTCCAGGCATGCCACACATACGCTGTTGAAAGCCACTCCGTCCGCGAAAGCCTTAATGGATCCGGCATTCCATATATGTCGATAGAAACTGACTATTCTCAGGGCGACACAGGCCAGCTTGCCACTAGGTTCGGTGCCTTCATAGAGATGCTCTGATGTATACCGCCGGAATAGACATAGGATCTTCAAACATAAAAGCCGCTGTCTGGGACGGGTCTTCTTTTGAAATGTGGAGCCAGCCTACAGGATGGGAGATCAGCGAGACATCGGAGGCTGTAATTCAAGTTCTGTTGGACAGATCTTCCCTGCAAATGAAAGATCTGGATAGAATTGTCGCAACCGGTTACGGAAGGAAGA
>JAAZCN010000060.1 GCA_012513245.1 Synergistaceae bacterium
CTTGTGTAGAACCGGAATTAACAAAGAAATTAACAAGCGTCTGAACCAACACCATACCGCCAGCGCTGATTACAGGTGGCAAGTTTCGCAGCGGCAAAGACAGATAATAGATAATACTGTCAATGATATTAGCAGAATCTAAGAGTGTGTTGATGGACAATGCGAAACCAATAATCAAGCAGGGAACTGCCATATCCCTGGCCCCTTGTGCAAAGGCTCTCCCGATTTCGTTTGGCTTTAAACCGAAAACAATACCTGATAAAATACCCATATACAAGAATATTGATGAAATCTCGGAGAAATAGAATCCTTTAGCTACAGCACCGTAAATCAAATAAGCCAGGGACAAGAAAAACACTACCCACACTCTTATATGACCGGCTTTCATTTCTACCAGTTCCAAATTTTTTGTCTCCCGAAATTCTTCCGGCACATCCGGGCTTAAGCTTTTTGTAGGATCATCCTTAACATTGGTAGCATAGTTATTCAAATAAGTTAGAGCGCAAACAAACATTATCAGGCTGATAATAATACGCACAAGAGAGCCGGATGGGTAAGGCACCCCAGCAATTCCCTGTGCTATAGCTATAGTGAAGGGGTTTAAAACTGAAACACCGTAACCAATGCCATACCCCAGGACAATGGCACCGATACCGGTCATAGTATCATAGCCCAACGATAACATCAGCATAATTACAAATGGCGCAAAGGCCATGCTCTCCTGTCCCATGCCGAAGCTTGATGAGCAAAAAAGGAAGAAGAACATCACCCCACCCAATATTATGACACGGCTCTTACCGGATTTAAATTTTCCTACAAATTTGCCTAACGCTGCTTCTATAGAACCGGTAGTGGCTATAACACCTAAAGCACCGCCTATCAAAAGCAGAAAAGAAATGATAGGAGCTGCTTTATTTAAACCTTTGTCAACCGCAAGCAAAAACTGAGAAAACGTAGCAGGAGTTGACTCGATGTGGTGATAAGTACCCGCGGCAACAATCATTCTGCCTGAAACAGGGTCTTTTACCCTGTCATATTGTCCAGCCGGTATAGAATATGTCAAAATAGCGACTAGTATAACAATAAAATACAATAAAACGAGAGGATGCGCCTTTCCAAAAAAAGAGACCAATTGCTTCTTCATAATATAACCTCCTCTTACTAGAAAATCATCCGAGCTACTACCAAACTGACAGCCAACACGACCATTCCCAAAAATAGACAGCAACCTATCTCCGAGTTAAGATTGTAAAGTGATTATACAACTATTTATTTAAAACCGTAAGGGTGGATATTGATAACTGCCACGACACTCTGAAGCACTAACTTGAGGCCGTAAGACTAATACTGCAGATAATGGAGGCTATCCCTATAAAGATCACTTCACGACCAAAAATTTAGTATCAGGACCTGGACAACACGATCAACTTCCTCAAGGTTTTTTGACCGCTACCACCGTGTTAAAGGGGATGAGGTTCTTTTCTCAATGCTTACAAGACTGGCACACATAGAGACAGAGGTCCGTTAGGCGTTATGCTTGCCGAACAAACACATCCGAGAAGAGAACAAATTTTTTTATCATGGCAGATAAATTACTGATGGAAGCGGTCCAGAAAAGGCTTCACTATAAATTTGGAGAGCTTGAGGAAAACGTCATTACTATTCGAAAACTCAAAGAACTGCACATAACGCTCGAGAAAGTGAGTGACAATTATTTTACCCAAATTAATAACAGGGCCTGGATGCTACCAGCCCCTGTTATTTCGTTTAGACACCTGATTTACGTTACTAGCAAAATCATTTAAAGCCCATATCTCTTTCCTACACTCGTCATTGCTGCCTGCCAGGGAGAATATGCGTTGCTTTCGGTCAGTATCTTGTGCGCCATTTCATTCGTTCCTCCCGGCGTTGCAAAGCCTTTCATGTATTCCTCTATTTCAACCGGGGC
>JAAZCN010000400.1 GCA_012513245.1 Synergistaceae bacterium
GGGGTGGGTATGGACAAAATCTTTGTCTTTTGATGGGACTGAACAAAGTAGCATAACGCTAAGATAATTTTTTAATTTAAAGGTCCATGATTCTACGAATTAAGAACCAAATTATCCGCAAGACATCATACTGGCAAATTCACCAAAAAGAGGGCCTCTTCCAATTGGAAGAGGCCCTCTCGAGCGTTTTGAAATTCTAATCTAAATGAAATTACTTCTTTTTACGGAAGAGGAATGGGACTGCTGCGAAAAGAAGAAGTCCTGTGTAACCGGCGTTGCATCCGCCGCTGCTTCCGCTGCTGGTAGGAACTGTTTTGACTGTTGCAAGGACCACCGTATTCTCAGAGAAAAAGACTTCCGGATTCGTTACTGTGAAAGAAAGAACTTTGTCGGTTACTGTGCATTTAAAAGCGTAGAACTTATCTTTTGTGTAATCGCCTGACGTCGTATGTGCCTTGATAAATGCATAAAGATCTTCCGTGTTTGTGTCGGCGTAATTCGCAAATTTAATTATTACTTCTGTTGCGCCTGGGTCAACAGTAACATTAATTTTGACGTTGCTCATAACAGCAACTTTGTTTGCCGTCGTGGTAGGAAGATAGATGTCCGCGGCCTTAAATTCGGTAGGAGTAGATATATTGCCTTCAACAAGTTCAACCGTTCCGCCTGTCGCTTTTATATCATCTGACACAGGTTTGTACGGGGTCTTGGCTGCCGGTGTTGTATTTATCTCAGCATTTGCGTCAACGTGACCTCCATGACCGCCTTCGGCGAATGCTGCTCCGGCAAATGAAATAAGTGCAAGTAAACAGATAAAAACTAGAAATTTCTTCATTAATAACACCACACCTTTCAGTAATTTAATTTCTTGAAATTTTGAAACAAGAACTATAACTATAAAAACAAAAACATCAGACGATAAAAACTTATCATTGAACGAATATTACATCTTAATAGTTATAGGGTCAATTGGTTTTGCCGCTATTTCCATATCACCTTTGGCCCCTTATATTTACCGTCCAGAGACTGGAAGAATATCTCGATAAGTTTTTTCCCTTCTTCGGGATCAACGAATCTTCGATTAGCCGTTTCATGCCATTCTTTAAGTTTCATTCTTACTGTCCATGTATGGCGATTATACCAGCCGCGCCAGTAGTCTTCCCTGATCCGTTCATAGATCAGGACCAAAATATCCTCCGGTTTTTCAGGTAGGACTATCGGTATCGGAATTTGCTTTAGCTTTTCAACTGTCATGTGTCCGTCCATAATAAATCGGACGGAGAGGTCTTTCTGTTTTTTCATAGGTAGGGCGGAGATGCGGGT
This sequence comes from Synergistaceae bacterium, assembly GCA_012513245.1. The sequence goes on from JAAZCN010000400.1 coordinate 1,324, forward strand.
CAAAAATGCGGCATCCAGGTGAGTCAGTTCGCCAAGAGACTCCATTAAGTCGAGAGCAACAGGATCGATTGAAAAATTTTGTTGTTTTGCCATCTCACGTGCAGTGATAGCAGAGGATACCGATGGTGTTAGAGTTAGAGCGGCGGCTGATAATATAAGTATCAATATGTAAAGTTTCATAGAGGTCCCCCTTTAGAGCTGCGGCGTGAATCGTGCCGCGTGAAGCTGCGACTTGTGATGCCCGGAGAATTGCAGCGTGGTACTTGCTGCGGTGAA
>JAAZCN010000401.1 GCA_012513245.1 Synergistaceae bacterium
ATATTAAGAATAGTTGCAGCTCCAATTGATGATGTAAATGATAATGTATTTGTGTACCACTTTGAAGCCAAATGATGATGAATTAGTTTACCACCTGTGAAATAACTCCTGTAAAATGGTTGCACCATTTTGCAAGGAGGGTGAAAGGTGTGATCATTGAAATGGATCTCTATGCGGATATTCGAAGACGCCACTTGAATGGCGAATCTGATCGTTTCATATCTAAAAGTCTGGGTATCTCAAGACAAACTGTTAAGAAATATTCAGAGGGCGAGCATCATCCTAACGCACGGAAACCTTATGTTCGAAAACCCTCCGTTCTGACTGATGAACTAAATGATTTCATTCTATCCTGCCTTGAGGAAGACAGGGAAGAAGGTCTAAAAAAGCAATCCCATACGGCAAAACGTATTTATGATCGTTTGGTGGACGAAAAGAAGTTTCTGGGTGCCTACTCGACCATACGGCCGATTGTACGGGAACTCAAAAGCCTGCATACGTCTCCTACAAAAAACATGGTCCCCCTATCTTACGAGCCAGGTGAAGCAATACAGATTGATTGGGGTGAAGCGACTGTCTACGAAAACGGCCAAAAGAAAAAGATGTATTTATTCTGTGGCCGGCTTTGTAACAGCTGCGATATTTTTGTTCAGCTCTTTCGCTCTAGCAATGAAGAATCTTTCCTGGAAGCTCAACAGAGAATGTTTGACCATTTCGCTGGAGTTCCAAAAAGGCTCATCTTTGACAATGCCAAGGTAGCTGTCAAAGAAGGATTCGGCCTTTACGCAAAACCACAAAACCGATATTTGTCCTTTAGTTGTCACTATGCTTTTGGTTTAGATTTCTGCAATCCCGGACAAGGCAACGAGAAAGGACTGGTAGAAAATCTAGTAGGCTACAGCAGACGTAACTTCTGTGTCCCGGTACCCCGATTTTCTTCTCTGGAAGAGTTCAACAGCATACTTATAGAGAGGTGTCTGCATTACCGGGATACCCATAAAGTGGAAAGTAGAAATTATACTGTTGCACAACAGTACGATCAAGAACGCCAATGTTTGTATCCTATACCTCCATATCGGTACGATACCAGCAAGACAGTTATAGTTAAGCCGGATGATTTTTCAACGGTACGCTTTGATAAGAACTTTTACTCTGTACCAACTAAATACATAGGGCGCAACCTCACCGTAAAAGGATATGGCAATGAAGTTAAGATCCTGCATGAAAGATCTGAGATTGCAATCTATCCTAGGGCTTACGGCAAAATAGTAACTCAATACCGTCTGGAGCATTATCTTGATCTATTAGAAATAAAACCTCGATCTGTCTTCAATGCCAGACCTGTTAAAGAAACAGTCACTCAGGAACTAATAGATTGGGGGCGGCTCCTTCCAGGTGGAAATCGAGAGATGGTTAAACTGTTACGCTTGTGCGTTGATTACGGTGAATCCAAGATACTTTCCATCAAAAACAGTATCCCGTCTCAGGTCGTCCCAACAGTAGATATGGTTAGAAGCTATCTCTATGAACCTATAGAAACACCGGTCATTTATCTGAGTCAAGAGATTCCAATCCTGCAAACAGATCTTACCCAATATGACCGGAAATATGGGGTGGCATTCCATGAATGAACTGAAACAACAGACGATTGCCCTTTACTCCAAACAGCTTCGACTTCCAACATTCAATCAATACCCGGAAGTGGTTCGGGGGCTGGACCAGGAAAAAGGCTATGATGACTTTCTAATTTTCTTAATGAAGCAAGAACTGCAATCTCGTATGGAGAGCAGCCACAAACGAAAGATCCGTGCTGCAAACTTTCCTTACATCAAAACCATGGACGAGCTGGACTACACCCGCTTTGAAAACATTGAAGAACCGTTTCTAAGGCAGCTTGGAAGCTGCGATTTTGTTGCTAAGAAACAAAACATTGTTATGCTGGGAAACCCCGGAACTGGTAAGACACATCTTTCCATTGCTCTAGGAGTAAAAGCCTGCCTCGCCGGAATGAATGTGAAATTCTATAGGGCTGCCAATCTTGCCAACGAACTGATTGAAGCACAGGATCATCGCCGGCTAACCAAGCTCGAACGCCAGATATCAAAAGCAGATCTTCTGATTGTGGATGAACTTAGTTACCTGACTTTCAACCGGCATCAATCTGAGCTGTTGTTCAAGGTGATTGCTGATCGTTCCGAAAGGCAGAGCGTGATTGTGTCAACAAATTTAAAATTCTCTGACTGGATCAGCATATTTGAGAACACTACTATGGTGACTGCACTAATTGACCGATTAACCTTCCGGTCTCATGTGTTGAACATGAACTCAGAGCATCCATACAGGGCAGACTATTCTGCCATTATTAATAACTAAGGGAGTGGTAAACTATTTCATTGTCAAAGTGCGCAAAATGGTAAACTTATTGGTCGTCACGGTGGCAAACTAATTCGCAATCAAGTGGTAAACTTTTTCATTGACATTCACAAAAAGCGTATAGGATCCGAATTTTCCTGCAATTTAATACTTTTCTGATTTCACGTAAACTATGAATTTTTGAACCC
>JAAZCN010000008.1 GCA_012513245.1 Synergistaceae bacterium
AAAAGATAGCCTATGCGGAAAATCTATAGCGTTCACTGCGACCCTCTCGTCTTCGCTCGGAACATTCATTTCGATAGCAGCCCAGTTTTTGTCATGCATAGCCATGCTGAAAGGACTCTTCCCTCTATCCTCATCAGCAGCATCCCTGATCGCAGGTTTTTCCATAATCGGGTTCATCGCAGCCGGCGGTCTGAAGAGCTTCAGCACGCTTGGCGGAGCAAAAATCGTTCTGCTCTATTTTGTCCTTATTGCATGCTTCGTCATGGCAGTTTTAAACGGAGGAACCGTGAGCTTTGTAGCTTCCCGGCTCGATCTAAACCCATGGTTTAACCCCTTTGGAAGGGGTTTCGTACCTGAGATAGGCTATTTAACCTCAATGATAGTTGGAGTCTTCACCACACAGATCTACATTCAGGCGCTGGCAGCCGCAAAAGACTCTCAAACGGCCAGAAAGGGAGCATTTGCTTCGGCTCTTTTAATGCCCCCGATGGGCCTTCTTGGAACATGGATCGGGCTAACTGTACGGGCCAAGGGCATCGAAATGAGACCAGATGAGGTGTTGTCATGGTTTATCATAGATTCCTTTCCTCCGCTTTTAGGTGGAATAATCTGGGGAGGAATACTCATAACCGTTATAGGATGCGCTTCGGGACTTATATTAGGGGTCTCCACAAATATAGCAAAAAACCTTGTGCCAGAAAAATTCATGGAGAAAAACGCGGACAAAGAGGTGTTGATCCATCGTCTGATTATAGGCGCGCTAGTAGCTGCAGCTGCTGCTGCGGGAGTAACGGGAGCTGGGTCGATGATACTCGAATGGAGTTATCTGAGTATGGGACTCAGAGGAGCAGGAACGTTCCTCCCCTTCATCGTTGCTGTACTGCGTCCTAATTCCCTCTCACCAAAGTGGGCACTCGCTTCCTCGGCAGCAGGGCTTTCAGGGACTCTCATATGGGCATTCGCCTCTTTACCGGGAGATCCGCTCTTCGCCGGTCTTGGGGTTTCGGCTTTATGCGTCCTCGCAGGAATCAGAGTCAGAAAAAACTATATTTAAAAAAAACAGGCCGCCCTCCATACAAATGAGAGAACGGCCGGACTTTTTTATTCGTCTGAAAGCTAGTTAAATCTATCTTTTATATCCGATGATATTGCGAAGAAGGTCTTTCCTCCACTGCTGGCCTTTCTCATCCTCCACACCCACAGTTTTAAATCCATCTATTACTCCGATAACGCCTCTTCCCTGGTCGGTTTCAGCTATAAGAACTTGGAGCGGGTTGGCTGTAGCTGCAAAGACCCTGCAAACTTCCTGTACGTTTTTAACCCTGTCAAGAATATTTATCGGGAAAGAGTTTCTCAGAATAACGACAAAAACATGCCCCGCATTTATCGCGCTGGCATTTTTTATCGCTGCATCTTCAAGATCACTTCTGTTCCCATCGTGCCTTACGAGACAGTCACCTGAAGCTTCGCAAAAAGCTATCCCAAATTCTATCGAGGGTGAAGAAGTGATTAGAGCCTCGAATAAATCCTCAACAGTTTTAATGAAATGACTTTGACCGATGATGATATTGCAGTCCTCAGGAATTATGGCCCGTACAATGTCAAGATCTATATTGCATGACATAACAAATTACCTCCTCAAAGATCGATGTACCCAAAGTATATCAAATTATACCCGTTACTGAATACTCCGTTATAAAC
>JAAZCN010000402.1 GCA_012513245.1 Synergistaceae bacterium
ACAACTGCTTCCCGCCGGCTGTGCCGGCTCTTCGCGGCGATTTCATCGCCACTTCGCGCGGTTTGAAAAGCCGCACTTCCCGCCGATGTTTCTGCAGCAACGTGCCCCACGGGCACGCTATGCTGTAAAATAGTAATACAGTTTGATAAGACAACATATCCATTTAGAGAGGGGTTTTTACATTATGAAAAAGATCATCAGCACAGACAACGCTCCGGCCGCCATTGGCCCATATTCACAGGGGGTAAAGGCAGGCGGGTTTCTCTTCCTTTCCGGGCAGATCGCCCTGGATCCCAAAACGATGTCCGTTGTCGAAGGAGATGTGGCAGCTCAGACAGAACAGGTCATGAAAAACATGAAGGGTGCTCTGGAAAGCCAGGGACTCGACTACTCGGACGTTGTGAAGACCACGGTTTTCATTAAGGACATGAACGATTTCGGGAAAATCAACGAGGTCTATGGAAAGTACTTTGCCAAAGAAGCGCCGGCAAGATCATGCGTTGAAGTGGCAAGACTCCCCAAAGACGTTCTGATAGAGGTAGAAGCTATAGCCCTTCTGAAATAATATCGGTACATCGGGCTCTCCCTTGATACGGAGGGCCCTTTCAACAACATACTCATCCGCATCTATTTTTACCCCGATCCGAAAGAAACGACTGGCACTCCCGGTAGTGCCTAAAATCTCTTTGTGAGGGAGTGAAAAAAATGCTTCTCGTTGGAAACGGAAAACTTATTACAAGAAACCCCAATGTCCCCTTCATTCCTGACGGCTGCGCAGCCGTCAGGGGTTCAGCCATATTCATGGTCGGAAAGACCTCTGAAATGCGCAGCAGATACCCGGAGGCAGAATTTATCGACGCAAAAGGCGGACTGATAATGCCCGGGTTTATAAATTCCCACATGCATTTTTACAGCACCTTTTCAAGAGGAATGACTCCACCCGGCGAACCTGCAAAAGATTTTTCCGAGGTGCTAGAAAGACTATGGTGGAAGCTCGATAAGGCTCTTACCCTCAAAGACACCTACTACAGTGCCATGACAGCCCTTGTCGACTGCATTAAGTGCGGCTGCACAACGGTCATTGACCACCACGCAAGCCCTTCGGAGGTGACCGGGAGCCTCTTTGAGATCGCGAAAGCCACACAGGAGGCGGGCATAAGAGCCTCGCTCTGCTACGAGGTCTCTGACAGGGACGGAGAAAAAACTGCTTATGAGGGAATACGTGAAAATATCTCTTTCATCGACTGGGCAGCCGAGCAGAATGACCCCATGATATCCGGTAAATTCGGCCTCCATGCCTCGTTCACCCTTTCGGACCTAACATTGAACGAATGTATCGAAAAGATGGAAGGAAGGGACGTGGGCTTCCACGTGCACGTTGCGGAGGGTCCTGATGATGAAAAGGACTCCCTGGCCAAATACGGCAAAAGGATAGTAGAACGTTTTAGGAATTTCGGCATTACGGGCGAAAAATCTATCTTCGTACACTGCATACATGTAGACGAAGAGGAAAGAAATATAATTAAAGAGACAAATACAGCCGTAGTCCATAATCCCGAATCAAACATGGGAAACGCAGTCGGTTCGGCAAACATAAGAGAGATGATCAAAGAGGGCCTCCTGGTCGGTCTTGGTACTGACGGCTATCTTTGCGACATGATACAGTCCTACAGGCTTGGAAACGCCCTCTGCAAGCATTCCTCGGGCGATCCGAGCTCAGGCTGGGGTGAGCTTCCGAAAATGCTCTTTGAAAACAACATCACCATCGCGGAGAGGTGCTTCCCTGTAAAGATCGGACGCATAGAAGAGGAATACGTGGCGGACATCATAATAATGGACTACATGCCCCCCACCTCGATCAGTGAAAAAAATATAAACGGACACCTTCTCTTCGGAGCTTCCGGAAGAAACGTAGTCACGACCATAGTGAACGGAAAAGTCCTTATGGAGGACAGAAAACTCACAGAACTTGACAGAGACCACATATTTGCAAAGGCTCGTGAGTGCTCCAAAGAGGTCTGGAAGAGACTTTAGCAACTTAGGGGGCAAAATTTAACAGGCTTGGGCTGAGGAAACCGGCACCAAGCCCATATTTAAAATGCCCTGTTTTGCACCTGTCAGAACTTTACACAAAATCCGGGATATTCCCAGATCGGCTTCGCCGCCATTCTGATTATCTGTTTAATTTAAGAAGTTTCGCATTTATTGCCACTATTATTGTGCTAAGTGACATGAGGATTGCTCCAATGGCGGGAGAGATGACGATCCCGATACCGGACAATACTCCTGCTGCAAGTGGTATTGCAATTATGTTATATCCTGTTGCCCATATAAGATTTTGTATCATTTTTTTATGGGTAGCTCTACCAAAATCAATAAGAGAGACGACATCTTCCGGGTTGGAGTTTACGAGTATAATATCAGCGGTTTCAGCTGCGACATCTGTGCCGGATCCTATTGCTATACCTACATCAGCCTGAGCCAATGCCGGTGCATCATTTACTCCGTCACCCGTCATTGCTACAAAGTTGCCCTTTGATTGTAATTCCTTGATCTTTTCCTGTTTTTGCTCAGGCAACACTTCTGCAAAATATCCATCTAAACCCAACTCTTCAGATACTTGCCTCGCAGTTTTCTCATTATCACCTGTAAGCATCCAGGTTTTAATTCCTTCTTCTTTAAGTCTCTTTATTGCATTATACGACTCTTCTCTTATCCTATCTGAAAGTCCTATTGCTGCGATCAATTTATCGTCGATAATTAAAAACACGTCGGTCGATACTCCATGTTCCGGTAGTTCTCCAGGCACTTCAATATTATTTTCTCTTAAATATCCGGGACTCACCACCATCACATCTCTGCCTTCAATGGTTCCCTTTACGCCTTTTCCCTGTATAGCCTGGAAATTATCCATGTCTAATGTAGATAGTCCCATTTTCTCCTGTTTTTTTATTATTCCGGTTGCAATTGGATGTTCAGAATTAGACTCAAGGGTCGCAGCAAGTTCTATTACCTGCTTTTCAGAATAATTATCATCAAATATCTCTATGAAATTTACTCCAAACTCTCCATGTGTGAGAGTTCCTGTCTTATCAAATACTACAGTATCGATTTTTCTGGAGTTTTCAAACTGTGTTCTATTTCTTATAAGCAGACCATTTTTTGCTGATTGTGCTGTTGATGTCGCTACTACAAGCGGTATCGCAAGTCCTAGCGCATGCGGACATGTTATTACCATTACTGTAGCCATTCTTGCTATGGCAAACGTAAAATCCCTGCTTATCAGATACCACACAACAAGGGTAGCAAAACCTACGGTAAGTGCTGTTATGGTCAGCCAAAAAGCAGCTCTATCAGCTAAATTTTGAGTTTTAGATTTAGACTCTTGTGCCTTTTTGACCATATCTATAACTTTTGATAAATAGGAATCTTTACCTATGTTTTCAACTTTTACTTCTATAGACCCATCACCATTTATGGATCCTCCTATAAGTTTATCTCCCACACCTTTTTCTACAGGTTTTGATTCACCTGTTAACACGGATTCATTTATATAACTTGTTCCCTTTACTATAATTCCATCGGCCGGAATCTTTTCTCCCGGCTTTATAAGTATTTTGTCTTCAGATCTCAGCTCACTTATATCAACATCTACTACGTCTCCATTTTTAAATAAATGGGCCGTGTCTGGCATAAGTTCAGCCAATTTCTCCAGCGCACTTGATGCGTTTAGTACAGCTCTCATTTCTATCCAATGCCCCAAAAGCATAATATCAATAAGTGTGGCAAGTTCCCAGAAGAAATCATTTCCCTCAAGCCCGAATACTGTAGCCGTACTATATAAATATGCTACTGAAATTGCCATAGCTATAAGGGTCATCATGCCGGGTGTTTTTTCTTTTAATTCATCTTTTAATCCCTTTAAGAATGGCCAACCGCCATAAAAATATATAAATGTAGATAAAACAAACAATAGATAATTACTCCCGGTAAATGCAATATCTAGATTTGTCCATTCCTGGATCATGGGCGAAAGGATCAGGATCGGAATTGTAACAATTAATGATATGTAAAATCTTCTTTTAAAATCCTCTATCATCATTTCATGATGATTATGTTGGTCATGACCGGCATTGGTCTCATGCTTTTCATGTTCTGCGTGATGACTGGTTGTTTCTACATTATCATGTTCTTCAGTAATTGCACGATGGTCATGATGGTCATGACCAACATTGCTTCCATGTTTTTCATGTCCTACGGGATGAATATTTTTTTCTTCGTGATCATGTTTTTCAGTATTTTCATGATGGACATGATGATCTTTTTTATCCATTACAAAAACCTCCTTCAACTCGAAGATGAAATAGGAAATCTTAGTTTAACATGTTGGATACTGTTATAAAAACCTTTTCACAAAAAGCCCGAAAGGTCTTTCAGCAACAAAAGAACCATCTTCAAGCATTGGCATCCCCCTGAGCCAGACATGGGAGGGAAGCCCTCTTACTCTCATTCCGTCAAATGGAGTGTAGTCGACCTTCTGGTGGAGAGTATCCTTTGAGAGTTCCTTCTCTGCCATCGGGTCGATGATCACGATGTCTGCATCAGCCCCCGGTTCTATCCTTCCCTTTTCCTTAAGTCCAAGGATCTTTGCGGGATTCGTAGAAGTTACAGCCACAAACCGCTCAAGAGAGATGCGTCCCTTTATCACGCCCTCGGAAAAGAGTATCGGCATCCTGGTCTCTATCCCCGGTATCCCCCCGGGTGATTTAAAGACGTTTTCTCCGCCATATTTGACCTTGTCCGCTCTGCTGAAAGAACAGTGGTCAGTTCCTACTGTGTCGATCTTGCCTGAAGCAATGGCATTCCAAAGGGCTTCGCAGTCCTTTTTCTTACGAAGCGGCGGCGCCATTATAAAGTCGATGCCGTTCTCAGTTCTATAAAGCTCGTCTGTCAGACAGAGATACTGGGGACATGTCTCCGCATAAACCTTCTGTCCGTGCTCCCTGATTTTCATGATACTTTTAAGTCCAAGCGCAGTGGAAAGGTGGACTATATACGTCGGCACCCCCGTGCTCTTGGCAAGTTCCAGAATAAGATCCACGGCCTCTGCCTCGCAATGGCCGGGGCGGCTCAGCGGCCAGTATTTGCTGCCCGTCAGCCTCTTTTTTTCGAAATAGGAGGTGACCCGCCTTATCTCCGCATCGTCCTCTGCATGATAAAAAAGCAACCCGCCCATTCTCTCCATCATTTTCATCAAAGGGATGATCTGTTCATCAGTCATCCGGGCGTCGTATGTCGTGTAGACCTTTCCTGTCGCAAAACCGCGCGAGACAAGGTTTCGTACTTCTTCTTCATCTATTTCATTGGTCCCCTGAAAGACCATATGTACTCCAAAATCCGTGTAAGATGAACCGCTTCCTTTTTTCACTGCATCATCGACCGCAAAGGCAAGAGCTGACCCTTCAGGTGCAAAACCGGGATGCTCGACTATCGTCGTAGTACCTCCCCAGATAGCGGCCTTTGTCGCTGCCTCAAACCCATCCGAAACGCTTCTCCCGTTTGAGACGAGGCTTACATGTGTATGCGGGTCCACACCACCGGGGACCACATAGCACCCTTCAGCGTTGACGACCTTTGCATCACCGCACTCTATGCATTCTTTAACTTCAATGATTTTTACTCCGTCAACAAGAACATCGCCACGGAAAGCACCTTCTGCCTTCCCGATCATTCCGTTCTTTATAAGAAACAAAGACATAAAGCAATCCCCCCGTCCGTCTATTAGACTAATCATACAGATAAAGTATATAGCTAAAAAGATAAAAAGGGCGGGCAAGCAATAGGCAAGCGGTTGGTTGAGGCGGGGAAGTGCGGCATGAAGATACCGCGGCAAGCGATTGGCAAGCAATAGCCGATAGGCAAGCAGTTGGCAAGGCAGGCGGGGAGTGCGTCCGCCGGAGAATTTGCAGCCTCTGGCTGCGGAGAATTCGCGAAGTTCCTCGCTGGAGAATTTGCTCGCTTCGCATCGCGGAGGTTCAAAATCTCCGTCGTTCCCGAATGCTTAAATCGGGAATCCAGTGTCTCTGAATCTAGTTTATCAGTGGATTTACGGAGCAACCGAAAGCCGCTGGGCCCCCGATCTCGAAGCGCACTCGAAATGGTTCGAGCACTCAGGTCAATTTAAAAGGTTTTCCTCACGGAAAACGGTGCTCTCCCGATAGGGGCACTCGAGGGAGACGATAAAAAACAAAGCCCGGGGACGACAAAGAGGGGCAGATCCTCAGTCCTTACGATCGTTTGACAATTGTTTGACCATCGTTTGACCGCCCTAACCATTGCTTCACGCGGCAAGATTTTTGCCGCACTTCCCGCCGGAGTGTTTCCCCGGCTGCTCTCTTAATATATCTTAACTATCTCTATTCCTTGTCTCTGAAATTCCGCCTGTATCTCATGTACATGGTCGAATCCGTTCGTTTCCACAGTGATCTCAAGCTGGACAAGTTTAAACCGGTCCATGACCTTGGACTGGTTGTGCTCCAGTTTAATTACGTTCGCCTTTAGATCTGCCAGAATTTTTGCGACATACAGCAATTCTCCCGGTTTATCGGGCAAATTGACAGTAAAACAGAATTGTCTTCCCCGCGAAACAAGCGCCCGATTGATGATGGCAGAAATAGTAGAGATGTCAATATTTCCGCCGCTGATCACACAGACCACGTTTTCGTTTTCCGGCGCCAGTTTTCTCAGACCAGCCACAGAGAGCGCCCCTGCTCCCTCGGTGATCAGCTTGTGCTTCTCGATCAATAGTAATATCGCCTCGATGATATCTAAATCGGATACGGTGACTACC
>JAAZCN010000403.1 GCA_012513245.1 Synergistaceae bacterium
GGTCCTAATGACTGCCCCATCGCCCATGTCTTTACAGAGCAAAAACGGGCCATCTGGATGATAGACCAGTAGTACATACATGATCTGAGGCTCGTCTGATCCTGAAAAAGACCGCCGCCTCCAAAGAGCATCGTTTTTGAATTCTTAAGTGCTTTACGTATCTCAGATATTTTCCATCTGTCAAAAGCACTGACCCCAAGCGTGTCGTTCGTACTTTCCGGGTCAGCAGATAGAACAGCGATCCTCTCCCTGGGGATTCCATTGTTCTCAAGCAGTCTTACACAAGCCTCTGCCAGGAGTTCGTCTCCCAGGTTGCCAAAACCGAAATAGCCGGCCAAAAGGACATCGTATGTACGGTTCAACTGTGGACCTCCCCGGTAAGCCTTTTCGACATCGGGACCACTGCATAATTTATGACAGCCACTGCTGCGATACCTATAAGCATCCCAAGCCACCATCCATTAAATGTCCTTATGACGCTAAGTGAAAGCAGCGTGTGGAAATGACAGAAGGTGTTTACTGCGGAGCTGAAAGCCAGCACCGAGACGATCCTAACCGCCTCGCGGTAGCCGGGGATCCATCCCTTTCTGACCACATACCAGTAAAACACAAGGGCAGGATATCCGATAAGAAATTCTTTTGTCCTGGGTCTAACTAGCAGTGTCCTCTCCAATAGTTCACGGAAAGCGACTTCCCAGGCCGGAACATTGGAAACATTATCGCTTCGGAGAGCCATGATGAGCATCGCGAGGATCATAATTCCTATCAGAAAAAGTTCTCCCCAGACTGCAGGCCTGTTGATGATCTCCGGCAGCGATTCCGGGTGCACTCTCCTTCTAAGGTCATGGATCAGAACAAGAAGGGGTGGCAGAAGAAGCGTTAGCTTAACGCCTGAAAAGGGAGTCAGCCTCAACGCAGCTATTGTTGTTCCGTAAAAAGCAGCAATAGCCAATCCTCCTGCTGTAACTATGAAAAGACCTTTTACCGCACCAAGAACGGGTTTTTTGTAGCTCTCAAGAGCAGAGAGAGCTGCTTCTGCCGCAGCAAACGCTCCGCACAGACCCCCGCACAGACGTGCCAGCAGCGGGACTTTCCACATCCCGGCAGATATAACTAAAGATGCAAGGATCAGGAAAGAGAGGGCTTTGATACCTACCCCTTTATCCTCACCGGCGTTGAGACGTACTATGTAGAACCAGCAGCAAAATATAAGCGTGATACCGCATGCGAGTGCTCCTGCAAGACTGTCGGGCCATACGCTGAGATTTGACGGCCATCCAAATTCATAACCACGGGCCTTTATCGATCCGCCCGTAAGCTCAAGGTCTTCGATAAATACCCCGAGTCCGCCGCCCATATTCAAATCATAGGGCCTCACCATTATCAGCCTCACTGAACGTTCATGGATAGCTCTGACAAAACGCTCTGTTATCTGAAGCCTTGATATGCTTCTAGATATAACTTCATCACGTGTCAGGCTGTGAAGCGGTACCACCATTGGATACATGGTTTTTGCAAATCCTGCAGCTCCGACCTGTTTAACAAACTCTGTCTGCGAAAAAGTTATACCTTTTCGCTTCATTACCTCTGCAAGCGACTTGTAGTCAGGATAACCCGCCATTATCATGCCGGATGCAGTAACATTTTTTATATCGCTGTAGATCGAAGTAAGATGATCGAAAGCGGCGGCAGTATCTGAAGCGCCGGATGCAGGACAGGAGCCTGGTCTGAAGAGGATAGGGATACTGTTCTCCCGGCAAAAATCAAGTCCGTACAGATCCGGCACAAAAGCTGAAATTTTGAAATCCGAAGTATTTCCCGGAAGTATCATTGCGACTTCTGCTCCAATTTCTGCCATTTCTACAGCGGGCATCTTCAGCTTAAGGTACTTATAAAGAGGTCCAAAGTATGATGAAGATCTATCCATGATAATTACTGCTCTGTCTGAAAGAATTTTTTCTGAACTTAGCCCAAACTGCTCTGCGGGTCCATATTTGAGGAGCAGCGGATTTATGAGTGTCAGTTCCTCACCGGTGAACTCAGAGACAGAGAGACCAATGACCCCAAGTTTGTTTATTTCTTCCCAGATCTCATTCGCAGTAGAGTCAGACTGGACTTGAAGTGTCATCAGATCCCTGAATTCCATAGCAAATGCGACCGTCTTATTCGACTGTTCAGCCTTGAGTCTGGGGATCATACCCAGACATGCCAACAGCATTGCCGCTGCTATCGCTGTAATAATGATTTTTCTGGCTTTCAGTTCGATCATGACTTTTTCCTCCATTGTTCAGCCAGTGGCCACCCGAGATAGGCAAACATCCTGCTCAGCCTTTGGAGGGGTAGCCCCACAACGTTGAAATAGCAACCCCTTATGCTTTCTACCAGGAGCATACCCTGTCCCTGTATTGCATATGAGCCTGCTTTGTCAAAGCTTTCTCCGCTCCCGACATAAGAGAGGATCTCTCTCTCATCCAACGATCTGAATTTGACGTCTGTTTTTTCAGCTTCTACCAGTTTTCGTCCGTCCGGAGCAATGAGAGCGACACCTGTGACCACTGTGTGCGTCTTTCCCTGCAGTTTTTTGATCATACTTAATGCCTCTTCATGGTCCGCAGGTTTGCCAAAAATTTCATCTTCGACAACTACGACAGTATCAGCACCTATGACCCAGTTATCAGAGAATTTATTATAGACAGAAAGAGCCTTTGCATGAGCAAGGCGAAAGACCATTTCTTCGGGACTTTCTCCATGCACCAGGAATTCTTCTATTACCGGGACCTTTACCTTTATGTTCCAGCCGAGTTCTCTGAGGAGCATTTGCCTCCTGGGGCTTCCGGAAGCCAGTATTATTTCCATGGTCACCTTGAGGCCACTATACCTGCAACAGCACCAATAAGCGTACCTAAATTCATTTTGAGGGCGAAATAAAAACCGAACCTGATCATTATCAGGTCTATCTGCTTAACATCTATTACAAAATCTATCACATTAGAAAAAAGAGCGGCAGAGGCACTAAAACGCTGAAGAAATATGCCCAGCCACGTACCCAGGACAAGAAAGAGGAAAATTA
>JAAZCN010000404.1 GCA_012513245.1 Synergistaceae bacterium
GCCAACCTTGCACCCCTGTGGACAGTCAGGTCAAGGTCCTCAAAAACAGTTTTCCTGCCGTATGTTTTTGTCAGGTTTTTGCATGACAGGACCTCGTAACCGCTCCTTGGAGAATCCGGGAACTTGAAGTTGACGCTTTTAGTCGGTCCCTCCAGTTCTGTTATCTCCATCTTTTCAAGCTGCCTTATCCTGCTCTGCACCTGTGTGGCCTTTGTCGCTTTATACCTGAATCTATCAACGAAGCGCTGGATGTTTTCTATCTTTTCCTTTTGCTGTTCCCATTCAGCTTCAAGCCTTATCCTGCGTTCATCGCGCTCCCGAAGGAACTTTCCATAACCGCAGGAATAGAGGTTGATCTTGCCACAGGCAAGCTCTGCGACAGATGTGACCATCTTATCCAGAAATCTGCGGTCGTGGGAGACAGCGATGATCGTACCCCTGAAATCTTTCAGCCAGTTTTCCAGCCACTCCATACTCTCTGTATCAAGGTGGTTGGTGGGTTCGTCAAGCAGGAGTATGTCCGGTCTGGAAAGAAGCAGAGCAGCAAGAGCGACCCTCATCTTCCAGCCGCCTGAGAATTCCGAGGTCAAGCGCTCTGCATCTTCTTCAGGGCGGAATCCCAGACCCTTCAGGACTTGCTTTGCCTCGACATCAAAGCCGAAGCCACCCTTTGCCTCAAATTCTCGCTGCAGGCGTTCATGTACTCCAAGCATCGTCCTTAGTTCCTGTGAGTTTTCATCAAAAGAGGCCATGGCGTGCTCTGTTTCAGAGAGTTTGGCAGCAAGATCCTCAAGCCCGGCCCGTCTTTTGAGGTAATCAAGAAGGGGCATTTCATCTATTTCTACCAGGTCCTGCGGAAGATACCCGACAGTGTGGTCTCTGGGTATGGTCAGGCTACCTCCGTCGTATTCAGACTCACCGGCAATGACCCGGAGCAAAGTAGTTTTTCCTGCTCCGTTGTCACCGACAAGCCCTATTCTGCTCTTAGGGGTTATGAACCAGTTTATCCCGTCAAGGACGATATTATCTTTGAAATTTATCTGAAGATCTTTGATCTCTATCAGTTTCTGCTACCTCCCGAGTAATAAGCGAACACCGGATATTATATAGTAAAGATTGGCTCCGGCAAAAATTATCAGCACAAATGCTTTTCCAGTGCTTTTTTGTGGTGTTCGGTCGATTCGTCTGAAAAGCAGACCAGCCTTACCTCTTCTATCGTATCATCCTCCCTCAGGAATGAAATGATCGTTCTGACAGCAATATCAGCGGCAATGTCCGGAGGAAAGCGATAAACACCCGTTGAGATCGCGGGGAATGCAACTGTTTTTGCCCCGACGCGGACTGTTTCACTTAGGCTGTTCCTGTAAGCGTTTTCTAAAATTTTTTCTTCGTTTGATTTCCCACCCCGCCAGACTGGTCCTACTGTGTGGATGACGAACTTCGCAGGCAATCTGTATGCATGGGTCGTCTTGGCCTCTCCCGGCGGGCATCCTCCAAGTCCGGCGCATTCAGCGAGAAGTTCAGGCCCGGCAGCTCTGTGTATTGCGCCGTCTACTCCGCCTCCTCCAAGAAGGGTGCTGTTAGCGGCGTTAACTATGGCATCGGTATCTTCCTTTGTTATGTCGCCCTTTATGAGGGTTATCCTTGATCTCATTTCTTTCATTTTATCCCCCCTTTCTTCCTTCTATTATATATAGGCAAAAAAATAAGTATATTAAATTTGAGCCAGCCACAAAAAATAACTGTTCTTTTTGTACGGACAAGCAAATGTTCCTATTAAACATTGTATAAAAATCTAATTTTTATTCTTTTGCTTAGCATCCTTAATTTTAAGCAAGTAAATACCCTTGTAAAGGTGCTTAGAAAGTGATATAACCCAACGGTGATATTATATTTATACCCTTTGGGGGAATGTTGAATGCAGGAAATCAAAGAATTTCCTAAAATGAGAGAAATTTACGGTTCACTTGTCTTTGATCCAAAAGCAATGAAGCAGCGTCTTCCGAGAGATGTATATGAAAATCTGGTCGGTGCGATCGAAGGCCGGCAAAGAATGGATCCAGGAATAGCAGATACCGTCGCCCTTGCGATGAAGGACTGGGCCGTAAGCAAAGGGGCAAGCCACTGGGCGCACTGGTTCCACCCGTTGACCGAGCTGACAGCCGAAAAACACACTGCATTTGTTACGGCAGATGACAACGGTTTTCCTCTTGAAACTTTCAGGGGTGAAGATCTTATGCAGAGCGAGCCCGACGCATCGTCCTTCCCTTCCGGAGGCACAAGAAGCACTTTCGAGGCAAGGGGATACAGTGCATGGGATCCAACAAGCCCCGCGTTTATCATAAAAAGCCCCAAGGGCGGAACACTCTGTATTCCTTCGGTGTTTCTTGCATATGACGGTTCGCCTCTGGATCTTAAGACATATCTTCTAAGGTCGATGGAAGCCGTAGAGAGTCGCGCTCTCAAGATGCTAAAGCTTTTCGGGAACAGGGGCGTCAGGTATGTTAGAGCAACGGTTGGAGGAGAACAGGAATTTTTCCTTCTTGACAGACCACGTGCCCAGAAGAGGACGGACATCCGCTTTTGCGGCAGGACCCTCCTTGGTTCTCCGCCGCCAAGAGACCAAAAAATGGAAGACCATTACTTCGGTGCAATTCCCACCAGAGTGCTTGCTTACATGGAAGACGTTCAGAGAGACCTTGCGAGGCTGGGGGTCGACCTTGCGACGAGGCACAATGAAGTTGCACGTTGCCAGTTTGAATTTGCGCCCAATTTTACAGAGGCCAACCTCTCATGCGATCAGAACCAGCTGATAATGGAAACGATGAGAAAAATGGCCCATCAGCACGGGCTGCGCCTTTTATTCGACGAAAAACCCTTTATGGATATGAACGGTAGCGGCAAGCACATAAACTTCTCGCTTCAGGACAGCGAGGGAAGGAACCTCCTTAAGCCATCCTCAAACCACAGGAAGAACGTGCTATTCCTCTCCTTCCTCTCTTCGTTCGTGCTGGGTGTGGCCGACTACTCCGGACTCCTCCAGGCATCTGTATCTACTCCCGGGAATATGTACAGGCTGGGCGGGCACGAAGCGCCGCCGAGCATCATCAGCGTCTATCTGGGACAGGCGATAGACAGGATAATCAAAGAGATAGAAGATGGCAACTGCGACGGGGATATGCCGGCGAAAAATACTATGGACATCGGACTTTCAAAGCTTCCCGAGATCATAGCATTTGACAGCGACAGGAACAGGACAAGCCCCATCGCCTTTACCGGAAACAAGTTTGAATTCCGTGCTCCGGGCGCGTCTCAGGCAATGGCTGTCCCGGTCACAGCGATACTCTCAGTATGGGCAGCAGGTCTGGAAAAATTCATAAAGATCTTTGAGGATCGGATAAACAGGGGCGAAGATGCGGTAGACGCTGCTCTATGCACGATTCGAGAGGTCTCACAGATGAACAGGAAGATCCGGTTCGAGGGAGATGCCTATTTAGCTGAGTGGCATACAGAGGCAGAGCTCAGGGGGATAGTAAAAGCCAGGACGATACCCGAAGGAATAGACCTTTTTGTTGAACCGAAGACCCTTGATATGCTAGAAGAACTGGGTATATTCAAGAAAAGAGAGATGGAATCCTTCTATGTGATAAGGATGGAATCCTTTGTAAAGAACGTAGAGATCGAGATGTCGGTGCTTCGTGACATGATTTGGGAAGGCATACTGCCTTCCATCTCAAAACAGCTCATCCTTGAGAAGGGATCTTTCTCTTCCGCTGAAGGCTGTGATGTAGAAGGCCTTGATGCATGGAAGAAGCATATTGCGAAACTTGCCAAAGCGAAACTGGACCTCATAGAAAAGACAAAAGAACTGGTCGAGATGAAGGAAAGAATGTCGAAACTCAGCCTCAGGAAGCATGCGGACGCGCTCGTAGAAGAGGCTGTCCCTCTTATGGCGGAGATCAGGAAGATATCCGATTCCGTAGAGGTCTACATGTCGGCGGAAAACATGGCTTACCCAAACTATCGTTCCCTGCTCTCTCTCTCAGCATAAGGCAGCGCACAGAATTCTCTGTATTTACAAAAACCATCAAGAGAAAACTCCGGACGACTTCTTTGCCCGGAGTTTCTTTTATTTAGATGCACTGTTTAGGATCTGTTTCCTGAGAGAAGTTCACAAACGTTGTTATAGAGCAGCATCTCTTTTTGTTCCAAAGAGAGGCCGGTGCGGGAGATAAGTTTTTCGTATCTTGGGTATTCAAGTATTGGCCAGTCTGATCCAAAGAGGATCTTTGATCCTGCTCCGGCAGCGAAGATCCCTTCGATGACTTTGTGGTCGTAGAGCCATGGCCATGCGGCAGTGTCGTAATATGCGTTAGACAGGGCAAGTCTCATTTCTGGCATCGACTCATATGCCCAAAGTCCTCCGCCGAAATGGGCGAAGACGACCTTTATCTGTGGGTGGTTCATGCAGAAAGC
>JAAZCN010000405.1 GCA_012513245.1 Synergistaceae bacterium
GAAAGGAGTTTTTATGCCATCCTCTCTCATCCTTCTGATATTCTTTATCCTGCTGTCTGCCAACGCGGAAATCTTGGTACCGGAAAGGCGTCTGGCCAGTTCAAGGGGAGCTGACAATCCTTTTGTGACCGCCCATACGGACATCTCATGTTCAGCGCACTTTAAAACGATTTTGTTGATGTTGCTTTCCATTACATTTAGGTGAACTCTAAGTAAGGGATATGGCATTTTTATCACTCCTTTTAAATTTGATCTAAATACTGACAAAATCTCTTATCGTTCTCTTATTAAGTCGGAAACATATCAATGAATCATTGTAGCCAATGATATCCATTCGATTGTAATTAATGTATCATTCTTGTCAATCTGGTATATTCTGAGATAAGGCGTATGATAATATTAAAGTATTCCTTCCGAGGCAAAGTCTTGCTGAAGCTGCTCTGTCCGAACAGATCTAAGTTAGCAGAACATCAGTAAAGTGTTGACTGCCCTACAGGGATCCCGTGGCATTAAAATATAAAAATCAGAGGAGGACTCAAATTGAACAAACTTCCTATCGATCCGGGCATTACTGATGTTGTCAAGGCTTACCGATTTCTTAAAAACCGTGTGAGACACACGCCTACTGAGTATTCTTTCCCACTAAGCGAAATATGCGGCGCTCCTGTATACATGAAATGGGAAAACCAGCAGATCTGCGGCTCTTTTAAATTAAGGGGAGCCCTTTATAAAATGAACTTACTCTCTCCGGAAGAAAGGGCGAGAGGCGTTGTAACATGTTCAAGCGGAAACCATGGTCAGGGCGTTGCGCTTGCAGCGAAAGAACTTGAGATCAAGACACTTATCTTTGTCCCAAACGTATGTCCCGAAACAAAGAAAGCTGCCATAAAAAGAAGGGGCGGAGCATTTGTAGAGCTTATAGTGACAAACGGAGATTATGACTTTGCGGAACATTCAGCCCACGAACACGCTGAAAAAAACGGGATGACCTACGTATCATCTTTTGAAGATGCAGCGGTCATTTCCGGGCAGGGAACTGCAGGTTTTGAAATGTTCACTGATGAACCGGACATAGAACTTCTTCTCATCCCTGCAGGCGGCGGGGGTCTCATGAACGGGATCGCGATAGCGGCAAAAGCCCTTAACCCCGATGTGGAAATATGGGGCGTGCAATCTGTCGCGTCTAATCCATGGGTAGTATCATGGACTGACGGCATAGTCAGGGAGGTCACGTACCTTGAAACCCTGGCTGACGGACTTGCCGGCTATATACCACAAAGTCTGCTCTCACTCGCAAAAAATCGCGTGACAGGGATCCTTGAGATAACGGAGGAAGACATCGCCAAAGCCATTGCCTTCCTGCACAGGGAACATCATCAGATAGTTGAGGGAGCGGGTGCTGTGGGAGTTGCCGCCCTGCTCACCGGCAAGATAGACCCGAGAGGAAGAAAGACCGGCATTGTCATCTCCGGAGGCAACATAGATGAAGAGAAACTGAAGGCTATACTTTCCAGATATTGATCTTTGTATAAAACTTAGTCTCGGAGATAATCCGGGACTAAGTTTTATGTATATAGGCTGCCAGAAAGAAGAGCTCAGATCAGTTTTCGCTTAGCTATTCCGATTTATCGAGAGGCAGCTCAGGATTTCCTGCCCAAGCCTGAAATCCCTCGTCATAACACTGGGATTTTTGGAATCCAGCGTAACGCAATGCCATCGTAACAAAGGCAGCTCTTACTCCGGCAGTGTCATAGACTACTATTTCACTATCGGGTGTTACGCAATGCTTCTGAAGAAGCGCAACTATTTCTTCCTCTTCCTTAAAGTGATAATCGGCCTGGACAAAATTCTCCATTTCAATGTTGATAGCCCCGGGAAGATGACCTGCCCTCTTTTCCCCAAACGGTCTTATCTTTCCCTGATACTCAGCCGGAGTGCGGACATCAAGCAAAACTAATCCGTTCTTACCGATATTGTTGTCTATCCATTCTGTGTTTACGAGATAATGCTCTCTATATTTTTTTACCGAGAATGATACCGCCTTGTTTTTGTGTACGGTCCTGGATATCGGGCCGCCTTCTTTCTTCCACGCTGTAATCCCGCCTTCAAGTATTTTGGCATTTTTTATGCCGTTCATCCTGAGTATCCAGAGAACCCATCCGCTTTGCCCCCATCCACCGGCATCGTCATAAACGATCGTCATTTTTTTCCCGTTTATACCAAGAGCGCCTACCCTCTTTGCCATGGTCACAGTCTCCCATACAGTACCCCATTTAGTGCTGCCTGTCGGAGCATTCATTTTCGCAAAGTAAGTCCAAGTGGCATTGACCGCGCCCGGAATATGTCCTCCGGTATAGAGGCTCTCAGGCCTTGCATCTACGATAACCACATTACAC
>JAAZCN010000061.1 GCA_012513245.1 Synergistaceae bacterium
CCCCTTGTATATACAAGTATATACTCAATGTTACGGTATGTCAAAAAACTAAATAAAAGCTTATGTCTCTATTATTTGAGGTATTGGAACAGCATTGAAATCTATTTACTTAAATTCTGAGTTTTATAAAGCTCTGCGTAGACACCGTTCTTTTTTATTAAAGATTCGTGATTTCCATCTTCAACGATTTTTCCACCTTCAAACACAAGAATTCTATCTGCATTTCTGACAGTGGATAATCGATGAGCAATAACAAAAGTTGTTCTGCCAATTATTAGACGATCAAAAGTTTCTTGTATTTTAGCTTCGGTAACACTGTCAAGGGCAGAAGTTGCTTCGTCTAAAATCAGGAATGGCGGATCTTTTAGAAATATACGGGCTATAGATATACGTTGTTTCTGTCCGCCGGAAAGCATTGCGCCGCGCTCTCCAACAAAAGTATTAAATCCATCAGACATAGCAACAATATCATCATAGATCTCAGCCTGTTTTGCTGCTATTGCAACTTCTCTGGGAGTAGCATCGGGTCTGCCGTATCTAATGTTTTCGAGAATACTGTCAGCAAAAAGGAATACTTCCTGTTCCACAACGCCAATGTTTTTATGCAAAGATTCTTGTGTGACTTTGCGTATATCTACATTGTCAAGCAAAATTTCTCCTTCATCCACATCATAGAACCGGGGGATCAATTTACATATTGTTGATTTTCCTCCACCTGAATGACCCACAACTGCAATTGTTTCGCCGGGCTCGACGTGAAGAGTAATATTGTGTAGTACTCGAATGCCTTTTTTGTAGGAAAAGCTGACATTTTTAATGTCCAATTTGCCTTTTACTTTGCCGAGCTCAATAGCATTGGGATCATCTTTCATTTCAGTTTCAGTACGCATCATATCTACAAAACGGACAAGTCCGGCTTCACCTTTTGCAAATAGTTCGGCAAAGTTTGAAAGTTTTCTGATCGGAGTTATAAAAGTAGCAATATATAAACTGAAAGTGATCAAATCAATTTGATTCATCTGTCCTTTCATGATCAATATACCGCCGACCAAGATGACTGTTGCCGGCAGAATACAGAGGAAAAATTCCATCGTCGCCATGAAATGCCCCATGGTCTTATAAAATTTGGCTTTAGATTTTTTAAAAGCATTGTTTGATTCACTGAACTTATCAAATTCTGAATCTTCATTTGCAAAAGCTTTTGCTGTTTTCATGCCTGAAATCCCTGATTCAATATCTACATTTATGGATGCAGTTTTTGCTTTAACTTCCAGAGAAGCTTTTGACATTTCAGAACGCCTATGCCATATAACTAATAAAAATATAGGCAAGATCAAAGCAATGACTAAAGTTAATTTCCATTGGATAGTAAATAAAATAGTTAGTGATCCTATTATTGTTAAGGTGGAGATAAAAACATCTTCAGGGCCATGATGAGCAAGCTCGGTTATATCAAATAAATCTGCAGTCAATCTGCTCATTAGTTGACCTGTACGGTTTTTATCAAAGTATCCATAAGACAATTCTTGCATATGCTGAAATAGATCGCTTCTTATATCTGCTTCTACTAATATGCCAAAAGTGTGGCCATAGTAGGTTATTATATAGTAGAAAAAAGCTCTTAATGTGTAGGCGATCAACATAATTGTCATAATGGTTATGAATGTTTTATAGGCATTAATAGGCAACAGGTTATATAGAGAGTAACGGGTTATTGCCGGAAATGACAAGTCAATAACTGCAATTAAGAATGCACATGACATATCTAATATAAATAATTTTTTATGCGGTTTAAAATATGAGAAAAATATTGAGAACAGAGATCTTTTTTGAAATTCTTTAGTGTTCATTTTGGGGCATTTCCCTTCTCTTTATACGTTTTAGTTTATCTTTCACTATAGTATATTTTTGTTCCGGTCGATACCAAAGCGTCCATGTTAGAATTTTGTATAGTTTAGTAATATAGGAACACACCCGGAATACAGGATATCAAAACTGAGTTCAAGCCCAGTGGTGAGTTAGAGCAGTACCTCGACTAGTGGTTTCGGTTAAATCAAATTTTTATAGGCCATTACTGCATATAAATGTGCCAGTGGGTTTTTGTTTAACTCTCCGCCGAAGCTGTAAAATATTTCTTTCGCAGCTGCGGCATACTCACATTCGCCGGTTATATTGTATAGAGAAAGCAGATTTATTAAAGCCATAGAATTTCCGGAAGGAATAACTCCATCGTATATGTCTTTGGGATCTAATACGAGTTTCTCGGAGTTATGATTATAAAAAAATAGTCCTTTATGATTTTCTTCTCCAAATAGTTCCAACATGTCCTCTGTTAGACTTTTGGCCTTTTCTAAATAAACCTCTTCCTTGGTTACTTTATAGAGATTTAATATCCCGAATACAAAGAAACTGTAATCCTCTAGAAATCCCTGATTATAACTATCTCCATTAATATATGTTGACAACAAATTACCATCAGTATCTGTTGAATAATTTAATATAAAGTCAGCGGCTTCTTTAGCTTTCTTAATATAAAGGCTATTCTTGAATACTGCTCCGGCGTTAGACAAACTAGCTATCATAAGTCCATTCCATGAAGTCATTATTTTTTTATCTGTATGAGGTGGAATCCGTTTTTCTCTAAAATTAAAAAGCATTTGACGGATACTATCCATGTTTGCGTCTAGAGTATTTGATTTCTTTCCAATAAGGTTGGGTATATTCAAACTTTCAAAGTTTCCTTCAGGAGTTATATCATAATTTGTAGTGTACACAGCTCCTAAATCCGGCCCTAGAAGATTATTTATCTCGTCATAGCCGAATACATAGTACTTACCTTCTACTCCTTCAGAATCGGCGTCTATGGCTGAATAGAAACCATTTGTATCAGACGTCATGTCTCTAAGTATAAATTCGTAGATCTTATTTGCTACGTTTTTATATAACTCTTTATCTGTTAATTCATAGGCCTTTGTATAGACTAATGATAAAAGTGCATTGTCATACAGCATTTTTTCAAAATGAGGCACCAACCATTTTTCATCTACTGAATATCTAAAGAATCCATATCCGATATGATCAAAAATACCTCCTTTATACATTTTTTCCAGTGTGATCTCGGCAATCTCTAATGAACGTTTATTACCGGATTTTTCAGCATACTCCAATAAGAATAATAAATATTGAGGCATAGGAAACTTAGGCTTAGTACCGAATCCACCATTTTTAGGGTCGAATATTTTATTGAGGATGGAATTACTTTCCAAATCTATATTATCCTCTATATCTCCGGTATCATATTTTTCATAAATCTTTTTTACTTCCTTTAAGACATTATTACTTTCATCTATGATTTTTTCTTCATCCTTTATCCAAAATTCATTTAATTTATTTGACAATTCAATGATTCCAATCATGTTATATCTACTTTTCTTTGGGAAATAAGTTCCAACATAAAAAGGGCTGCCTAATGGAGTCGCAAATACATTTAAAGGCCATCCACCTTGACCGGTCATTGCTTCAGAAAAGCTCATGTATACCTTATCAATATCAGGCCTTTCTTCTCTATCCACTTTTATCGGAACAAAATATTCATTTAACACTTTTGCAACTTCAACGTCGTTGAAAGATTCTCTATTCATGACGTGGCACCAATGACAAGTACTATATCCGATACTGATAAATAGGGGTTTGTTTTCCTCTTTAGCTTTATTTAATGCTTCCTCACCCCACGGGTACCAATTTACCGGATTATCCTTGTGTTGTAGTAGGTATGGAGATTTTTCATCTGCTAACCTATTCATAGTATCTCACTCCTTTTAATTTATTATTTTTAATGCACCTCGATCACAGTCTGTTCGTCGCATAATTAAAATCCCAAACAAAACACGGAGGTATGACAATGATAAAGTGCATGAGCATATTCAGTCAAATATTATCAAAGATATGTAATATATGTGTAATATGGTCAAAAAAAAAGATTCCCGACAATTCGGGAATCTTGTAATAGTCTGGAGCCGCCTCCCGGACTCGGACCGGGGACCCCATCCTTACCATGGATGTGCTCTACCTACTGAGCTAAGGCGGCAACCAATAATGCGGTAAGGGCATTTTGGTATAGAAATGGTGGTAGGAGCTGGATTTGAACCAGCGTAGGCTCTCGCCGACAGATTTACAGTCTGTTGCTTTTGACCACTCAGCCATCCTACCACTCAAATGAGGCCGCACAAGGCAGCATTCACGGAGAAACATTCTACATTATATCCCCAGATTGTCAAGACAACACTTGTATCATGTTGTGTCGAAAAGTATGCAAGATGTATGATTTTTAGGTCCTTCATAACCTTTTTAATTTGAGGAACAGTTCCGTTTGACCTCCATTACAATTGCTCAGCAACCGCTCAGCCATTGCTCGGCTAAGTTTTTATAACAATCTCTGCCTCTTATGATAGAATATGCGCACATGATGCAGGTACAAAAATGGAAATATATGGACCGGTTTCTGTTTTTGATTCACAGCTCATTGATAAAAAATTAAATATCAGCATCTTTTAAGGGGGAATCCGGTGTGAATCCGGAGCGGCCCCGCCACTGTGACCCTTGATGGGAAGCCAGGCGACCCAAGAAAAGATGATGGATGTTATGCGCGGGCGTTGTTCATCCTCATTGCATAAACTTATTGAGGAAGCCGTCGGCTTCCTTTTTTGTTTTTTTGCCATATACGGGAAAGAGGTATTTTCTTGAAGAAATCAAAGCTCTTTTTGTCGATAGTTTTTATTATGCTGATCTTGCCGGGGGTAGCCGCGGCTTCACCTAAAAGGATAATCTCGATGACGCCTGTTGGCACAGAGACACTCTTTGCGCTTGGACTGGGGGACAGAGTCATCGGCGTGACAAATTTCTGCGATTATCCGGCTGAAGCAACTAAAAAACTTAAAATGGGAGATTTCGCAGCCTTAAATTTTGAAACTCTCATGTCCATGAAGACGGACCTGCTCATTCTTCAGGACATCCATAAGCAGTTTACCCCGCAGCTGGACAGACTGAAGATACCCTACCTTGTAATGAAACAGGACACCATCGATGAGATCTGCGATTCCATAATAAAGCTCGGAAAGATATGCTCAGCACAGGATAAGGCGCAAGAACTGGTCTCCGGGATACGCGCAGACGTAAAGCTGGTGACATCAAAGGTAAAGGGGTTGAAGAAGCCCAAAGTCCTTCTCTGTGTATCAAGGGAGCTTTCCGAGTACCAGATCAACACCTTCTACGTTGCAGGGAACAACAATTTCTATGTAGAGATGATCGCCCTGGCCGGAGGAGAGAACGCCGTGAAAGAGAAAAAAATATCTTACCCGCAGGTGTCGCTTGAAGGGCTGATGACAATAAATCCGAACGTGATTATAGATCTTGTCGGAGATAAGACCTTTTATCATTCAAAAGACAGCATAGATGTGGATACTATATTTAATGAAAAATATCTTAAGGGGCAGTGGCAGAGAAGTGCCAAGGTCGATGCGGTCAACAAGGGAAGGATATATATAATGCAGGGTACTTTGTATCTCAGACCGGGCGCTAGGTCGGGTAAGATACTGAAGGCCTTTGCAAAAGCGATCCATCCGGAGGTCAAATGGTGAACGGATCTGATTTTCTCCATGTTAAGGGGCTCTCCCTTGAACTGGGAGGCGCTTCCATACTTGAGGACATCTCCTTTTCTATAGGAAAAGGCAGATATCTTGGGATCATAGGTCCCAACGGAGCGGGCAAGAGCTCCCTTCTCAAATGCATAGGCCGTCTTTATAAGAACTTCTCAGGTCGGATATCGCTTGAAGGCAGTCTGCTCTCCTCCATGCCGGAAAAGTTGCTTGCCAGAAGGATAGCCTGGGTACATCAGACAGGTTCTGATTCGCTTCCCTTCACAGTCAGGGAGTTTGCGCTTATGTCCCGTTACCCGTGGCAGAAAGCGATCGGAGGGGAGACTGTCGAGGACAGGGAGATAATAGACAGATCCCTTGAAACTGCTGGAGTAACATACATTGCAGACCGTCAGTTAAACAGCCTCAGCGGAGGCGAACGCCAGAAGGCACTTATCGCGGCGGCCCTTGCTCAGAGCACGGATATACTTTTTCTGGATGAGCCTACCAGCTTCCTTGATTACATGCATCAGGTAGAGACGCTGGAACTTATAGAGAGGGTCAACCGGGAGCAGGGAATGACGATCCTTCTGGTGACACATGACATAAACCTCGCCCTCCACGGAGCGGATGAGATACTTGCTTTAAAGCGCGGGAAGATGGTCTGGAAAGGTCAGAGTGCAGAGCTTCTTGAAAACAATCTTTTGTCGGAAATATTCGAGACGGGATTTGAAAGTTTTCTTTCAGAGGGACAGCTTATGCCCTATGTGGCGCCGAGGGGATTTGTAAGATGAAGCGTATGGCCCTGCCTTTCCTATTTGTTTTCTCCCTTGCGGTAGTCGTTGTCGCCCCCTTTATCGGCATGCAGCAAATAGGCATCTCCGACCTTTTGGCCGGAGGTGACGAAAACATAATGCGGATCATGTGGGATCTTAGAGTACCGCGCGTTATTCTTGGATGGATCACCGGTGCAACGTTGGCCCTGTGCGGAATGATCTTCCAGGCTCTATTCAGGAATCCGCTGGCCTCTCCGGATATGCTTGGTGTATCAACAGGAGCAGCGTTTGGTGCTGTTGTATATATCAGGGCCGGTGTCGTATTCTCCCTTTTTAATACAGTTTCAGGACTATCGCTGGCCGCCTTCGGGGGCGCGCTGGTTGCGACTTTAGCCATATACGCAGCAGGTAATTTGAGACGGGGCGGGATGTCCGAGGCAACATTGCTCCTTGCAGGAGTTGCGATGAGCTTCCTCTTTGGGAGCCTTAACATGATAATTCAGTTCACAGGGGGTTATGTTGATACGTTTAGGATGATGAGATGGTCGATGGGAGGCATACAGGCAGTAGGATTTGCTCCTGTATTTGCCACACTGCCTGCCCTGACAGTCATTTTCGTGATAGCCGTTATAACAGCGCCCGAGTTGAACCTCTTTGTATGCGGCGAGGACATAGCCGCAAGCCGGGGAGTATCGGTGGTGAAGCTCAGGAGGCTGCTGTTTTTCTCTGTATCGTTAGTGATAGGCATAAATGTTGCAACATGCGG
>JAAZCN010000406.1 GCA_012513245.1 Synergistaceae bacterium
CTCTGGAGGTTACATGATAAAAAGCTCCAGGGTATTCGATCCGCAAAGGCCTTGCCATATTTTAGCCCCCATGATCACTGCTCTTTTACAAATGTAGGTCTGACCAAATTATCTCTAACAAACACTCAACCATTCTGCCACTTATCCACATTATGTCAATTGTGTAGGTCTGCCCCCTCTACTGCGGCTAGAAACAGTCACGGTAGTCGATTGCAAATCGGTTGGTAGTCAATAGGAAATCGATTGTTATGGACAGTCAGAAAAATACTGCATTAAGCCCCGGGTCCAGTCCCCTGCATATTACGTTGAAATGAGCCCACCGTTCTGCCGTTCGCGAACCCACCATTCCGATCTTCGTGAACCCATTGTTCCGTTGGGCGTGAGCCCACGGTACTTTAAGTCGCACGGGGAAGGTTCTCCCCGTGCGGAGGTTTTAGTCCTTTTGTTAGTCCTTAAGGCCGCGGCGTTTTCTCATGGATTCGCCGCCAACCACTATTTTGTATGAGCAATGAACTATCCTGTCGAGGAGACTTTCTCCAAGAAGGTCGTTGCAGGTCCGTTCCAACCATTCTGTTGTGTCGAACTGGGAACAGAATATGGTCGAAAGACGTCCTACGCTTCTGCATTCCATTATTTCGAATATCTCTTTCGCCGCCTCTGCGCCAAGGGGACTGAGCAGCCATTCGTCCAGTATCAGGAGCCTTACTTTGCGATATGGTTGTATTATGTTCCTGTAGGAGCCATCTGAATGAGCAAACGACAGTTCTTCGAGCAGATCGGGGATTCTGACGTATCTTGCGGAATATCGTTCCCGGCAGGCAGCTGTCCCGAGCGCGCATGCCAGGTATGTTTTGCCCACTCCAGTGGCTCCCATGACTATAACGTTCTGTCCATTTGCGATGTATCCGCAGCAGGCAAGCTCGTTTATGAGGCGTCTGTCAAGATTCCTCTCCGGAAGGTAGTCAATGTCTGTAACTGAGGCGTTTTTGTAGCAGAATAATGCATCGCGTGTAAGATCCGTTATTCTTCTGCTTTTTCTCCTGTGCCACTCTCTGTCTACCAGCATGGTCAATTGGTCTTCGAAGCTGAGTTCCATGAAGCTTTTGTCCTCTATGCGCTCACGAATGTCTTTGGCTAAGTATGAGAGATGCATCTCATGGAGTTGGTTCATCGTTGTCTGGTTAATCATTGGTCCTGCCTCCGAAATATTCTGCTCCACGTCTGAAGCCTGATGCACTGTTCCCCATATCCTGCTCTTTGTTTGCCGCATGCTGTGATGCAGCAGATGTCGACCGCAATGCCAGCCTTATGCTCTTAAGGCTCGGGGTTTTCGAGAACACGAGCGTCTTTGAGCACGCAGCCTCTATTTGTGCTGCAGAGTATTTCTTCTCCAACTGTAGGAGACCCATGCACTTCTTGTAGCTGTGCTGTTCTACTATGCCAGACTCAAGGTAGCCGTTTATGACTTCAAGAGTGCAGTGCCCATATTTTGCTGCCCAGGAGCGAAAACGGTTTCCGTCCCATTCCACCATGCACCTGTGAGACTGCGGCATGTGCTCTGTTTCGGTGACATACCTTTCTTTTATGCTGTGGTTTCTTATATGCGATGCTATCCGTTCACCGTTATGGAATATCTCGACCGTTGTTTTGGTAAGACGAATCTTTACCTTATGTCCGACGTAGGTATATGGGACACTGTAGTTTTTGCCGTCAACGCAGACATGGTAGTTGCACTGAACAGTAGCCTCCTTGTACTCCGCAAGCTGGTATTCATACCTTGGAAGCTCAAGCAGGGAGGAACGCTCTTCTTCCAGAAAGATGTTTTCCCTGGTGCCCTCTTTCTTCTGAAACGGAGCAGCATTGAACATCTCAAGTCGTTTCTTTATAGCTTTATTGACTTCGAAAAGTGAATTAAATCGCTGGTTTCTCAATGCGGCGATTATGTTTGTTGTTATAATGCCGACAGTTCCTTCTACAGTAGCCTTGTCCTTTGGCTTCAACACTCTTGCCGGAGATACATATGTGCCGTAGTACTCGGCCATTTCCCTGTATACCGGGTTTATCTCTGGTTCATACTTGTCCGCCTTGCGGACTCCGGTCTTCAGGTTGTCCGGACGCAACAGACGCGTTACACCTCCAAAGAATTTATAGGCGTTAATATGGGCCTGTATCCATGAAGCCTGTTTTTCATCGTAGAAAGCTTCCACGTATGCATAACCAGAAAACGGAAGCACTGCCACAAACACGCATGCTTTGATCTCACTCTCTGTGACTTCATCCGTATAGCTCATCTTGGTGCCTGCCCAGTCAACCTCCATGACTTCGCCTGGTTTGTGGACCGCATGCCATGAAAGTTTCTTTTCTGTCATGTATTTGCGGTAGCGTTTGCAGAACTGAGAGTGCATGTACGGGATCTGGCCGTTTGCCTTACACCTGTCGCAATACTCGTTCCAAAGCAAGGTAATGGTGACACCGCTCTTGGAGAGTTCGCTGTGCATATCTGCGTAGTCAGGCTCTTTCTGGATACTGATACGGAGTTTCTTTGGAAAAAGCAGAGTCATGATCTGCTCTTCCGTCTTATCTTTTACGGTCTCAAAAGAAAGACCTAGTTCTTGACTTCGCGCAAGTACACGTTTAACAGTACTGTGCGAGCACCCGCAGCTTACAGCGATATCCCGTTGGCTTACTTTCCCCTCGTCACGAAGTCTGAGTATTTCTCTGTACATGGTCATCTAAAATGACCTCCTCTAAAGATATTTACGCACTACGTGCGCA
>JAAZCN010000407.1 GCA_012513245.1 Synergistaceae bacterium
CTCCATGGAGATGTACACATCCAGGCTCGAAGAAATGCGTCTTAAACTCGGAAAGTATTCAGATCTGCGCGCGGCGGTCGACCATGAAAGGTATGTACTTGGAGTGGGGACCGACAGCATGATGGAGCTGAACTACTACGACCGCAAGAGGATACACAACCTGAAGTACTACACATGGGTGGAGCAGCAGGGCAAGACGAGCGAAGAACTTAACGCCCAGTGGTACGACCCGGACTACTGGAAGAGTGTCCACCGTATGGCTGACCTTATCGATGAAAAGATCGATGAGTTCAACAAAATGACCGGACTGGGAGAATAGCGGATGAGAGTTATCGACCTCAGCTGGCCTATTACAGACGGCATGATGGTCTTTCCGGGCGACGTGCCACCCACTGTCAAAAAGGGCGCCACGATGGAAGAAAACGGCTGGAGGACGACCCTGGTCTCTTTCAGCTCACACACAGGGACCCACATGGACGCGCCCTCACATATGGTACCGGACGGGAAAAACCTGGACCAACTGCCTAACGAGACCTTCTTTGGCTTTGGCCTGGTCGTGGACGTAAGAGGGTGCGCCGGAAGAAGGATAGAGCTAGCCGACATAAAGGTGACTTCCTCTGAGATCTCGGGCGCTGACTATCTTCTCTTCCGCACCGGATGGTCTGAAAAATGGGAGACGGAGGAATATATGACCGATTTTCCGGTCCTTTCACCTCTCTCAGCTGAGTGGCTTTCAGAGAAAAAACTCAAGGGAGTCGGATTTGATGCCATCTCAGTCGATCCTGTGGATTCAACCACATGTGAGATTCACAAGATACTCCTCTCGAGCGGGCTCGTTATACTGGAAAATCTGAGAAATCTGGATAAAGTAGGATACAGATCCTTCTGTATGGCCGCCCTCCCTATTTCGCTGACAGACCAGGACGGAGGCCCTGCAAGGGTAATGGCCGTGCTGGACAAATAGTTTATCACACAGAGAGAGGCGGGTGCCCGGGCATCCGCCTCTCTCTGTGTCAATTATCATATACCTTTATTGCCCGCTAAGCCATTTGAAGAGCTCATTATGGAGAGGACAATTACACGTCCCTCTTATATGCTGAAGATCATAGATCCCGCCTTCGCTGCCGGCGTTTTGATAATACCAGCTTCCGTTGTCTCCGGTACCGGCTGATTTTGCCGTGATACCGAAAACTTTTTTGTTTATGTCGTTCGATGACGTGGCAATAATATTCTTGTAGGACTTGTACCAGTTTTTATCTCCAAGCACTATATCTGCGGATATTATTGTCTCCTCAATATTATATAGCTTACCACTCGCCGGCATTATTGAGCGGATCTCGTCGACGCTGAATCCGGGAGCAAAATCAAGACCGTAGATGGTCACAGCATCTTGATCATTTATCTTGCTCTTTACAACACCCCTGACACCTATATATCTCGATCCTATAGAGCTTGAAAGTGCTGTTCCTCCTAAAGCGCCTGATATCTCCGTGTCAGATATATTACCTCCATTAATTTTTTTTTCTGATGCCCGGGCATCCATCACCCTTCTTCTGAATACATCCGAACCTGAAGATCGCTTAAGAGCATAAAAAATCTTCGTGGCAATGTCTATTTTCCTGTTCAAAGTGGCTGTCTGGGGTGTGGTGTAATAATAGTTCTTGACCTTTACAGTCGTTATACCTGTAGTACGAGTCGTGTTCGGATTTCCGACAAAATCCCCGAACCACATCGGTTCAGATGCATAAAATTTTGGACCTATACACCAGGGATCCCTCTTTTTTATCTCTGCCAATTTGTCTTCAGGAACGCTGTGATTGGCATCCCAGTCGTCAGTCCTTTTAAGCAGTCTTACCCTGAATATATGTCGTGGATATGCCTTCCCTTGGGTTTCATCATAGTATTCAAGTACAGTGTACAAAACCCTGTAACGGTCATCCCATTCGGCAAATGTAAAATTACTGTTGTTTAAAGATTCAGGCTTGTAGCAATCGCTCACCCTGTCGTTCAAGGTCTCATTGTAAATTCCAAGAGGCCTGGGTTTCTTATTGTCCCTGTCAATCTCTGTTCCATCCCTAAATTTGGAGACAAAGAAACCCATTGCATCAGTCGTAAATCCATCCGGATAATATTGCACTGCATACCCGACATCCCTAAATTCGTTAACAAGGTTGTTGCTGATGATCTTTCCAAAATTACTGTTATTTGATCTTGTGCTTAAAAAGAGCGTTGATGCAACATCATATTTATTATTCTTCTTTTTTACTTTTGAATCAAGTATAACGGAGTAGTTCGTTACAGTTATATATGAGGGTATATCTGAAGCCGATTCCCTTCCCGCCACCCAGGCACCATAAATCCGGTCGTTGTTGAATTTATCGTACTTAAGCTGCATTACAAATGAAGCACCGTAGTCCGGCTTATTTGGTGAATCAATGGTCATCCATATCCGTCCGGAATTAACGTCAAAAATATTCTCATTATGACCAGTGGAAACATCTGTAAGAAATACGTCTCCGGTACCATTAGGTGTCGTTGTACCGGAGTCAAGGACATCCAGTATGTTTTCAAATTCATCACTCGGATCGGTAACTTTTTTGATAACCACATAGTCGCTCCATTTCGGAACTCCTGTAACGGTCGATCCTCCGCCCTGCAACTTAACCACAGGGGTAACCCGGCATCTTATCACGCCAATCTCCCAGTCTGTCGCTGTTACGCCTGTTTTAAGATGAAAAGTTCCCGTTGTGTTAAGCACCCTGCCGGTAAGCGGGTTTCCCCCCGGCAAAACAAGCTGCCAGCAATAGTCATTTTTGTTGTTTTCATCAGGTATGATCTCAGTTATAGGCAAATCGGCGGAAACGCTTCCGCTTATGAACCATTCGATGGTCGAATCGTCTGACATAGGCACCGATGTTCCCGTCTGGTTGATAATGTCATACACTGCCTCAATATTTGTGCCTTTGTGCATGGTGAATCCGTTGATCTTTATTTTTGTATCGTCATCATAGAGATCCAGTCTGTCCAGATAGAGGCTTGCTCTGATTTTGAGGACACCTCCGTTGTAATTGCCGGAGACTGCCGTACCTATCTTTTCCGGTCCGTTGTAGAGCGCACTAACTACCTCAAGATCAAGGTTCGCGTTTGGATTATCATTGTTTTTTCCATGTATGACCATTTTAAGTATATAGTTTTCCTGCGTATCCGCAGAAGAAACCGGTATCGAAAATTCTATATTATCAATATATTCAGAGCCCTCCAATTCGTGGTCTCCTTGTGAATCCCTGTGTACTACTGAATTGTTGGAAAGGAATACATAATGGATGTCACTAGAAATGGATGCAGGCGCAGGAATAACCGAGGCGGCCGGCAGTATCTCGATCTCACTTGTTACGTTCAACATTGGAGAGACGGTCCTCTTGAAGGAATCTGCCGTAAAACGGACTCCGCTTATAACTACAGCATTTGAATCTACCTTAGTGAAAAGGTCAAAGCCCGAGCCGACGGTGAAAGCTATGCCCGCGATCACGATGGACATCATGACCACTCCTATCAGCAGTTCAACAAGTGTAAATCCGGCTTTGGCAGAGTTTTTCACGGTTAGTTCCCCCTCTTTATCAGGTACATCTCTGTCCCCTCTTTACCTTCCTGCTTATACCTGTAAAGTGTGAAGGGCAACTGTATGCTGTTTATTATTATATGGTCAGGACCGAGCGAGGTCCCAAAGGGGGAAGGGTTAGATCCCTGGATTATTCCCAGGATCTCATTTTCCACAGAGTTTTTGTATTCCTGCTCATTTGTGGTCTCTTGTCTGGAAGCAGTCACCATCTTTACGCCATAAAAAAGAGTTCCTGTAAGCGCAAGGATGCCTACAGTGAAAAGGAGTATTGAGACAATTACCTCCACAAAGATCGCGCCGTGCCTCTTCAAATCCCTGCGCTCCATGTGAAAGTTCTCGGCGATACTGTAAGGTTTATAGTAGTCCTGATAATAGCTGATCCGCCTTTATCAGATGATGTTTTGGCCACTACAGTGGCTCTTTGGTCATCGCCTTTTATAGTTATCTCTATGGAAGCTGAGAAGTTTCCGTCTATAATTTGTTTTGTATCTGAAATTATCCCTGTCCTGTTCAGCATCCCAAAAGTTTCAGGGTCAGCTATCAACTTTTCAGTCACAGCTTGTGCGGCAGTCCTTGCAAGATAATCGAGCCTTGTCTTTTCGATCTGTTCTGTCTGCCAGGCCTCCACACGGATAGTGTTCCAGGCTATCGTAATAACGACAGAGCTGATCAGGGAAAGCACAAGGAACCCTACAAGCACTATGGCTATGAGGGCTGCTCCGGGACGATGTTTTTTCGTCATTGCACTATAAACTTTCATAAAGACTCCTCCGTTTATAGATTATAAGTGCAGCGACTAATTACATCAATAAGAGGGATTTGCAGATAACAATGATTTTTAATGCTTTTATCCGGACGATGTGTTGTCTACGAAAAGCTAAACTATCGAAAGGATAAGCTCCCTGATAACTTTGCATGCTGCGGCAGTCGAGACTCCGCTGCTGTCGTAGTGCGGGGCAAGCTCGTTAACATCGCATCCAACGACATCAAACCCCTTTATACGATGGACTGCTGACATAAGGTCAACAAAAGATACTCCGCCGGGTTCGGGAGTGCCTGTGCCCGGAAATATTGAAGGGTCCAGCACGTCAAGATCTATCGTTAGATACAGAGGTTTCCCTCTAAGACCGGAAAGAACTTCATCAAGCGTTTTGAAATCATATTTCCTCTGAACAACGTTCTCTCTCGCCCAAAGGTCTTCCTCCCTTGTCATCGAACGGATGCCGAACTGATATACCTTGCCCCCTACAAGTTCATGGCAGCGCCTTATGACGGTCGCGTGTGAGAGCTTTTCCCCCATATAGTCGTCCCGGAGGTCCGCGTGCGCA
>JAAZCN010000062.1 GCA_012513245.1 Synergistaceae bacterium
GATACCATATAAACATCAGAGGCGAAACCTTATAGTTTTCGCCTCTGATGTTTATTACATCCATCTCTCAAGATTTGAGAGAAAAAGTTTATGAACGTGTTTTGAAACCGGGCCCGGGAGTCCGTTCCCAATAGTCTGATCTCCGACTCTTATTACCGGAAGGACCTCTTTTAAAGTGCCCGATATAAAAGCTTCGTCAGCTTGGGAAAGCTCGCTCTCAAGGGGGCATCTTTCCTCCACCTTGAAGTTATTTTCCTTCAGGAGGGTTATCACTATTTCTCTGGTTATCCCTCTCAGCACTCTTCCGACCGGAGCTGTTATGATTTTCCCGTCTTTGCACAGAAAGAAACTGCTTGCAGTGGCTTCCGTTATCTCTCCGTTAATTATGTAGAGAGCTTCGAATTCATTTGACTTTGCTCCGATCATTGACACGTATCCTGTGAGGTAGTTGGTGCTTTTTGCCTCAGGAAAGGGTCTTTGAGTGTAAGTCGGTCTTAAAGCAACTCCGTTATTCAGTTCCTCGGGAGTCAGGACATGTACTTCTTCGAATATCACAAAGAAGTCAGGTTCCGGGAAACGACCGTGGTCATTCACCTGTCCGCCTGTTATATAAGCCTTTATGACCATGTCTTTATCCGGTGCTAAATCATGATTTACGCCTCTTTTTATTATAGCCGGAAGCTCTTTCATGATGCTTTCAGCTTCGATCCCACATTTTTTAGCACTCTCACTCAGGCGTTCAAGATGCTCGTTGAGGGCGAATATTTTTTTCCCGTATGACCTTATAGAATCGAAAACACCTATCCCGCGAAGGATAACCAGGTCTGTCACAGGAATACAGCATTCCTCCAATGGCATGAACGAACCCCTGTAGAAGCAAATAGACATAAGTATCAACCCTTTCATAACATGTATTCCACAAAACTTCCAACTAAGGAACATTATCACTCAACGAAATAAATTGCAATCGGAAATAGTAAAGGCTCGATTTCAGCGAATCAATTTGTTTAGGGAGTCTTAAGTAATTCTACTGATTGAACTGAAAAGCAAAAACAGATATTATTACAATTAAGATATTAAGGTATCTTAATACCTTAATTAGGATAGGTGGTAAAACATGGCCAAGGTGGCAGGTTTTAGCGAGGCGACATATATAGGACTTCACGCAATGGTCCTTATAGCACAAAAAAATGGCGAAAGGATATCGATAAGGGACATGGCGGAGGCTATGTGCGTGTCGGAGGCACATCTTGCCAAGGTTGTTATGAGGCTTGCCCACACAGGTCTTATAAGCACTACAAGAGGACCCGGCGGAGGAGCGGTACTTGCTAAAAAACCAAAAGAGATCAGTTTTTTGGATATCGTAGAGGCAATAGAGGGTCCGTTGGAAAATTCGAATTGCGTTTTTGGAAAAAGTAAGTGCTCTCACAATGAGTGCATATTCGGGGATTTCCTTGTAAAGATGACAAAAGAAGCGAAAGAATGGCTCAGATCCAAAACGTTGGATGGGTTTTTAAAAAAGACTTAATTTCCCCTGTGGCTCAAATCGTGCTATCTGATGCCGGCGGTAGTATCGTCGGGAGTTAATTGGAAATCTATTGCAAATCGATTGCGATTCGATTGTCAGGACCAAAAGATACCCGCTCAGTTGTGCACGTAGATAACGGGAGAAAATATGTCGAGACGATAAAAAAGTCTTTGATCCCAACAACTGATTTGCAACCGACTCCCCACAGATTTGCTATCGATTCCCCCTCTGCCGGCCGGAGGTCTATTGCAAATAGGTTGGAAGTCAATAGTTAAATCAAAAACAGAGACAGAAAGAAAATCCAAAAAAACCAGGAGGGCTGATCTATGAGAAAGATAATAAAGATCGACGAAGAAAAATGTGACGGATGCGGACAGTGCGCTGACGCGTGTCACGAAGGTGCCATAGTAATGGAAAACGGTAAAGCAAAACTGGTAAGCGATAGTTACTGCGACGGTCTGGGTGACTGTATAGGGGAATGTCCCCGTGGAGCGATATCCTTCGAGATGAGAGAAGCTGCTGCTTATGATGAAGCAGCGGTGAAGGCAAGGATGGCGGCGAAGAAAA
Organism: Synergistaceae bacterium; assembly: GCA_012513245.1. The sequence goes on from JAAZCN010000062.1 coordinate 2,096, forward strand.
AGGAGCCATGCAGCGATACACTGGCCTGTGGATGTCCGGGATCGATGGCTCAGGAACTGAAACCCGAGAAGCCCGTGCAGAAAGAAGAGAAAACCTCGTGCAGGCAGGAATCAGAGCTTCTCAACTGGCCCGTGCAGCTCTCTCTCGTACCGGTCCGGGCACCATACCTTGAAGGTGCGAAGCTTCTTATTGCTGCGGACTGTACCGCTTTCGCATGTCCCAATTTCCACAAAGACCTGCTCCCCGGGAAGGTATGCCTGGTTGGATGTCCAAAACTGGACGAAGTGGAACCATATATTGAAAAACTTGCACAGATCATCAAGCTCAACCACATAGAAGAGATCGATGTGGCATATATGGAGGTTCCCTGCTGCGGCGGACTTGTCAAGCTTGTTGATACAGCTGTAAAGAGATCAGGTGCAGCAGTAACTACGAAGTTAATAAAACTTTCACTTAAGGGCAAATTTCTTGAGGTAAGGCAGATATTCCCTAATTAGGGGCTTTTTCTAAAACGCCGAAATATCGGCAGAATATAAAAGGAGAGTGACTTTAATGTTTTGTTATCAGTGTGAACAGGCGGCAAAAGGAACAGGATGCACAGTGACGGGAGTATGCGGCAAAGACCCGCAGACAGCATCGCTGCAGGACCTTCTTCTCTATGAAACAATGGTTCTTTCAAAAGCAGCTCTTGAGTCAGGAAATAATTCCGACGAGGTGGCCAAGATGGTCATCGAAAATTTGTTTACAACAATTACAAACGTAAACTTCGATCCCGAGACTCTTGCAGATCTGGTAAGAAAGACAAGGAAAGCCACAGATAAATTTGCCGGCGGTTGTTCATGCTGCTGCGGATGCGGCACTTCTGATGATCCAACCACTGAAGAGCTTATCGAAGAAGGGGAAGAATTTTCACCTCAGGCGGACATAGATAAATACGGCGCTGACCTCGGCGGTCTTAAATGGCTTGCTGTTTACGGTTTGAAGGGTGTCGCAGCATATGCTGACCACGCATGGATACTTGGACAGAAGGACAGAGAAGTCAACAAGTTTTTCCTCGAAGCTATGTCTGAGCTGCTTGACGAAAATATCAGCGTAGACTCAATGCTGGCACTCAATCTCAAAGTAGGCGAAGTGAACCTTAAGGTAATGGAAATGCTCGATGCAGCCAATACCGGCACATACGGACACCCCGAACCTACGATGGTCAGGGTGACTCCTGTCAAAGGCAAAGCGATCCTTGTCTCGGGACACGACCTTGTCGATCTTGAAGAATTGCTGAAGCAGACAGAGGGCAAGGGGATCAATGTTTATACACATGGCGAAATGCTTCCCTGCAATGCATATCCCGGTCTCAAGAAATACCCCCATCTTGTGGGTAATTACGGTGGAGCTTGGCAGGATCAGCAGAAAGAGTTTAACGAATTCCCAGGTTCAATACTGATGACAACAAACTGCATTCAGGAGCCCAGGGAGAGTTACATGACAAGGATCTTCACATGCGGACTTGTCCAGTGGCCCGGAGCAGTACACGTTGAAAACAGAGATTTTGCTCCTGTAATAAAGGCCGCACTCGAAGCTCCCGGATTTACCGAAGATGCGCCTGAAAAGAGAATCATGATCGGTTTTGCCCGTAATTCAGTCCTTGGCGCGGCAGGCAAGGTAGTAGAGCTTGTCAACGCCGGAAAGATCCGCCACTTCTTTCTCGTTGGAGGCTGTGACGGAGCCAAGTCAGGCCGCAATTACTACACGGAGTTTGCTGAAAATGCTCCAAAGGATACTGTGATTTTAACGCTTGCTTGCGGTAAATTCCGCTTCAACAAGCTTGAATTCGGAGAAATCGAAGGGATCCCCCGCCTTCTTGACTGCGGACAGTGCAATGATGCCTATTCCGCGATAAAGATAGCTGTAGCACTTGCGGACGCCTTCAAGACGGACGTTAACGGACTTCCGCTCTCAATGATCCTTTCATGGTATGAGCAGAAGGCTGTATGTATCCTTCTCACACTGCTCCATCTTGGAATAAAGAACATCAGGCTTGGCCCCACGCTCCCTGCATTCATCGGCCCTGCAGTCCTTGATGTGCTTGTCCAGAAATTCGGGATAAAGCCGATCGGAACAGCGGAAGAGGATCTTAAGGCGATACTCGGTCAATAAACAAAAAGCGGATATAAAGCCCGGACCATAACGCAAAAAAATGGGACCCGTTCAGGCAGTTTTAAAGCCTGGTCCGGGTCCCAAAATATTTGATAATAGACTGCTCCTATCCAACAGAAATTGATTCTGATCTCTCCTGAGAAAGGACTTAATTCCCTATAGCTTTTGCGACGATCTCTTTTGCCTCTTCGTTTATCGCGTCAAGGTGTTCGCGGCTTATAAGGCTTTCCGCATAGATCTTGTAGATCTCTTCTGTTCCTGAGGGCCTGGCGGCGAACCATCCGTTCTCGGTCGTAACCTTGAGGCCGTCAATAGGTGCTCCGTTTCCCGGAGCAGTCGTCATTTTGAGGGATATCTTTTCTCCCGCCAAAATGTCTGCTGTAACATTTGAGGGCGAAAGTTTTTTCAGTTTGTTTTTTTCTTCGTTTGAAGCAGGTGCATCTATGCGAGAATAATAGGAATGTCCGAATTTCTCCGTGAGTCTACTGTAATGTTCAGCAGGGTTTTTCCCTGTCACTGCAGTTATTTCAGCTGCCAAAAGGTCCATTACGAAACCATCCTTGTCTGTCGTCCACACTGTTCCGTCCTTCTTCAGGAATGTTGCTCCGGCGCTCTCTTCTCCTCCAAAACCCAGCATGCCGGACATCAGTCCGTCGACGAACCATTTAAATCCTACCGGAACTTCGTAGAGCTTCCTGCCTATGGAATCCACGGTTTTGTCGATTATCGAGCTTGAGACAAGTGTCTTGCCTGCCATGCAGTTATCACCCCAGCCTGAGCGGTGAGTGAAGAGATACTCAATTGCGGTTGCCAGATAGGCGTTGGGAGGCATCAGGCCTTCTTTTGTTACAATTCCATGGCGGTCATAATCCGGGTCATTACCGAATGCTATGTCATATTTATCTTTGAGGGCGACGAGATTTGCCATCGCATATGGAGATGAACAGTCCATGCGGATTTTGCCGTCGTGATCAAGCGGCATAAAAGAAAATGTCGGGTCGACATACTTGTTTATTACATCGATGTCCAGTCGCCATATATCAGCTATCGGCTCCCAGAAGTGTACTCCGGAGCCTCCCATAGGGTCCGCAGCTATCTTTAGTCCCGAACTGCGGATCGCATCGATATCGATCATCTCCTGAAGCCCCTTCACGTAGGGAACGATGTAGTCAATGGACTGCACATTGTCAGATAACAGGGCTTTATTAAAGTCCATTCTCTTAACGTCTTTGAGACCGTTCGCTATGATCTCGTTTGCCCTTTTTTCTATCATTGAGGTTATTTCGGTGTTTGCAGGGCCACCGGAGGGAGGGTTATATTTGAATCCGCCGTCTTCGGGCGGATTGTGCGAAGGTGTGATGACTACTCCGTCAGCGACAGGGGCACCGGAACCTTTATTCCAGGAGAGTATCGCGTGGGAAATTACCGGCGTAGGCGTATATCCGAAGCCGCTCTGGATACGGACAAGGACTCCGTTGGCCGCAAAGACCTCGACACTTGTCCTCAGAGCCGGCTCGGAAAGGGCGTGTGTGTCCATACCGATAAAAAGAGGACCACCTATGCCGTTTGTTTTTCTGTACTCGGATATAGCCTGAGAAATGGCTATTATGTGGTCTTCGTTGAAACTATTCCTTAATGAAGACCCCCTGTGTCCTGATGTTCCGAACGATACCCTGTTCGATGGGTCAGCAGGATCCGGATGCTTGGTATAGTACATAGTAATTAGCCTTGGGATATTAGTAACGGGTCTTTTTGACATGACCATCACCTCTTGGTTGATATTTTAAACGCAAAAAGAGAGCAAAGATAGCCCGGAAACAGGACATTAAATATTATAGCGACAGAATTTTAGTGTCTAACAGCGATAGTTATTATTACCCCGGGCCGGCAGGTCCGGGTTTTTGATAGTAGTTTTTTTATTTTTCAAGCTTTTACTCTTTTAGTTTATAATAGTTTTTTGAAACGAAGGAGAGGTGCCAGCAGAATGCATTTATTTATAGTGATCGCGGCGGCGGCTTTTCTTGTTGCTGCCTATATCATATCATCGGTTGCGAGGCTCAAGGAGAACAGCGCCGCTATGGAGCAGGTATCAAGAGAACTTTTGGTCAGACTGCAGAATATAGAAGGAAAGCTTGATGATACTGAACGCGACATAAACGCAGAATTTGTCTCTATGAGAAAAGAGCAGCGGGATGAAGCCAGGTCGGGACGAGAAGAGCAATCCAAAGGTCTGACCTCTTTCGGTGATGCTCAATCGAAGAGGATCAAGGAGATCGGTGATCTTCAGAGAGAAAGCCTGGAAGCTTTTTCACAGCAGCTTACAAACATCAGCCGTCTGAACGAGGAAAAGCTTGAGGCCATAAGAGGAACGGTTGAGGCAAAGCTTCAGGAGATCCATAAAAATAACGAGGAAAAGCTTGAAAAGATGCGCGCTACAGTTGATGAGCAGCTTCATTCAACCCTTGAAAAAAGGCTTGGAGAGGCTTTTTCAACGGTATCCGAGAGGCTCGAACTCGTCCATAAGGGTCTTGGAGAGATGAAAGCCCTTACAACTGACGTTGGAGATCTTAAGAAGGTCCTTTCCAACGTCAAAATCAGGGGTACTTGGGGAGAGACTCAACTTCGGGCACTTCTTGAACAGATACTCACAAAGGACCAGTATGCCGAGAACGTCGCCGTAAGACCCAATTGCGGCGAAAGGGTCGAATTTGCGATATCCCTTCCGGGAGCTAATGACTTAGCCTTGCCTGTGTGGCTTCCTATAGACTCTAAGTTCCCGCTTGAAGATTATCAGAGGCTTGTGACAGCTTCTGAGAACGGGGATGTTCAGGCATTGGCGGATGCACAGAAAGCTCTGAAAAATCGCGTCATAGAAGAGGCCAGAACAATAAGGGACAAGTACCTGGAACCACCTTACACAACAGATTTCGGAATACTTTATCTTCCTGTCGAAGGTCTCTATGCTGAGATACTCAGAATAGACGGATTGTGCGACATCCTATCCCGAGAATACAGAGTGGTCCCATCGGGACCGACTACGATAGCTGCCCTGCTCAACAGCCTTCAGATGGGTTTCCGGACTCTTGCCATAGAAAAACGTTCAAGCGAGGTATGGATCCTTCTTGGGAAGGTCAAGACCGAATTCGATAAATTTGGTTCAATACTCGAAAAGACAAGGCAAAAAATAGAACAGGCGGGAAAAGAGCTCGAGAATGCTGAAGTCAGGACCAGAGCGATCAAAAAGACACTAAGGACAGTCGAAGGCATCCCACTGGAAGCCGGAGAGGAAGATATGACCGAGGACTGTGAAATATCGTAAATGTTTCGTGCGCTGCTGCTGTTTATCTCACTTCAGCTTACATTATAAATTACAAAAACTGTTGCTGCCCGAATCTATCAAAAAACATCATACAAGGCAGCAACGGATCATAAAAATCGTTTTATGGCTTAGTGTAGCGGCCTATAAATAAAATGGCCCCTGTCTGGTTGTCTTTGATCATATAAATAAACGGCCTGTCTGCCTTGAATTCAATCGTTTCCTCGGGATCATGCATTATAGAAGTCTTTGTCATTATCACAGCTGTTGCCGCAGCTGCTTCTGTGCCTTCTTCTCCGACTTCAAGGAATGTCTTGTGGATCGCTGCCCCAATATAAAGATTTTTCTTTCCGTTCATTCCCGAAAAATCTGCCTTACCGGCGTTGAACGCACTAGCCATCCCCATTCCCTTGAGTGCTTCACTAAGTTCGAAACTCTGTTCTGTCTTAAATTTCGGGATAGTCAGCCGAACTTTTTGAGAGGTGAGAAAAGCAGTCCATTCCACAAAATTCAGATGGTTTAGTTTTTGTTCAATTTTCTCAAGTTTTGTCCCTTTTTGAGGTAGAAGTATCAGCATTGAAAACCTGTTGTTCGTGTAGGGTATATCGACTATTTCAAGGTCACTCTCTTTAGAGTATCTGACTTTTTTGTCAGTCTTGGTCATCATAACAGTAGGGACAGATTCAGTGGGGCTTATATGAAAAGGCACGGCTCTGGAATTTTGAGGATCAAATTTATTCATCCAGTCAGATTTGAAATAAACAGCGTTAGTAAGTACAAGTGTGGTGCCTTTTTTCAGTACTCCCTCACCTATGAGGTTTTTTATTTTGCCTTCTGTCTCCTTGTCCACCCAATTGTTTATTGTTGTTCGGGCTTCTTTTGATTTTTCCCTGTAATTCAGTGGAGTAAGCGAGGCTTCATAGAAGCAGCGTATTTTCTCAGTATAGTTGTCAAGCAGGTTTTCGTCCTTTGCAGGCCAGATGGCATTGGCTGTTTTAACCGTTGCTGTATCATCCGGAACTGAGTTAATGTCATTTATCAGAGCGGACATGCTTCGGTGTATCTCCGGGGTTAGATGGAGCACACTCTCCATTTCTCTCGCTGTTTTTCCTTCTGCTCCTGCGTAAGTCATAGATAGTGCAGAAGAAACGCTGTATGGGGATATGAATAGGCCGTTCGTGTTCTTTGCCGCAAAATACCTGTAAATGTCGAAAGTGAATTTATTTACAGATCTCACAGCCTGAAAATTTAGCGGCCTTTCTTTTGAGCTTGACGTATCTGATATTTCTATTGCAGTCAAACCAGCGGCAAGTGCCATGTCCTCAAGCTCAGTCCTGATTTTGTCAAAATTCTGACCTTTAGCTTCAAGTTCGTTCCTGTATCCGTTTATGAGCTGCCTCATACTGCAAAGCTGATCATCTCCCATTTTTGAAGGATCAGTTATGATTTTTTTAATAGCTTCTATTATCATTGCTGCTGCCTGTTCTTTCGTATAAGAGCTCTCACCGGGTATTATTTTCTCTTTGATCAGGTCCTTATTGGAGAGTGCTTCAAGAGAATGGTATGTCCA
>JAAZCN010000063.1 GCA_012513245.1 Synergistaceae bacterium
AATAACATTGCCCTTGGATTTGCTCATCTTCTGTCCTTTTTCATCACGAACAAGGGCGTGGATGTATACGTCGTGGAAGGGTACTTCTCCCTTCATGCCCTCAAGGCCAAACATTATCATTCTGGCCACCCAGAAGAAGATAATGTCGAATCCTGTTACAAGGACAGATGTGGGATAGAACTTCTTCAATAGATCGGTCTCTTCAGGCCATCCCATTGTTGAGAAAGGCCACAGAGCGCTGGAAAACCATGTGTCAAGGACGTCCTCGTCCTGCCTGAGTTCAGTATTACCGCACTTCGGGCATGATTTGGGCTCTTCTGTTTCCACTATGATCTCACCGCACTTGTCGCAGTACCAGGCAGGGATCCTGTGTCCCCACCATAGCTGCCTTGAAATACACCAGTCTCTGATATTCTCCATCCACTGGTAATATACGTTGGTCCACTGATCCGGGACAAACTTTATATTTCCTGCTTTGACCGAAGCGACTCCTGCCTCTGCAAGGGGTTTGGCCCTTACGAACCACTGTTCTGAAAGATATGGCTCAATAACTGTGTGACAGCGGTAGCATTCGCCCACAGAATGTTTTATATCTTCGATCCCGGTGAGGGAACCATCGTTTTGCAGGTCCTCTACTATCGCTTTTCTTGCTTCAAAGCGGTCCATACCGGCATATTTGCCGGATTCTTCGCCGCACATGACGCCGTTATCGTCGATCACCTGTATCTGTTCAAGTCCATGCCTCTGTCCGACCAGGAAGTCGTTGGGATCGTGAGCAGGGGTGATCTTTACGCATCCGGAACCGAATTCAGGGTCGACCATGTTGTCTTCGATCACAGGGATCACTCTGCCTGCGACCGGAACGATGACCTTTTTACCGACAAGATGACGGTTCTTTTCATCTCTTGGATGTATCGCTATCGCAGTATCTCCGAGGATCGTCTCGGGGCGGGTCGTCATTACCTTAAGAGATCCGTCTCCATCTGCGAATTTATAAGCTACTTCATAAAACTTGCCTTCCTTGTCCTCATGTTCAACTTCAAGGTCTGAAAGAGCTGTGTGGCATCTCGGGCACCAGTTGATAAGATATTTGCCTCTGTAAATAAGGTCTTTTTTATAAAGATCAACAAACATTTTACGGACAGCCACGGAGAGTCCATCGTCCATGGTGAAGCGTTCTCTGTCCCAGTCACATGAAGCTCCGAGCTTTTTAAGCTGGTTGATTATCGTACTCCCGTACTGCTCTTTCCATTCCCAAACCCTGGACACGAACTCTTCACGTCCCAAATCGTGGCGTGATATCCCTTTAGCGGCAAGCGAACGTTCAACCACGTTTTGAGTAGCGATACCGGCGTGGTCTGTACCGGGCAGCCAAAGCACCTCGTATCCCTGCATCCTTTTGGTTCTGCAAAGAATGTCCTGCAGGGTATTGTCCAGTGCATGTCCCACATGCAGGGAGCCTGTTACGTTAGGCGGAGGGATAACTATTGAGTATTGCGGTTTTGAAGAAGAGGGGTCAGCTTTAAAGAGCCCTTCTTCTACCCATTTCATATACCATTTGTCTTCGCTCGGTGCTGGTTCATACCCTTTGCCTAACACAGTTTTTTCGGATTCCATCCGGTTTTTCCTCCTCGTGGATACGCCTGGTGGCTGTATCCGGATCTATTTGCCCATCCCGACGGCCCGGCCGTTCCGGTTCCTCGGGTATACAGGTCATCTATTTTTTTTTGCTTCTAACCGGTCCAGTTTGTCGATCTCTTTGATTATATTTTTAATACCCTCTCTCAGGGCCTGCATCTCTTTGTCATTTGTCCCTGAAGTAATAAATGGCGGCAGTATCGAGTCAAGGCCTGCACCCATGTACTGTTGATAAAGCCCTTTTCTTTTTCCGGGAGATATTTTATCTCCTTTTGTGAAAACTACAAGCCTTGGCATGTCCATTCCATCCAGCCAGCCGGAGAGTTCATCGTCATTGGCAAGTGGGCCGTGTCTGAAATCCATAAGATGTATGACAAAGCTTATAGGCCTCACTGAATTAAAATAGTCCTCTATAAGCATCCACCATGTTCTGCGTTCATCCAGCCCTCTGGCGGCATAACCGTAGCCGGGGATGTCGACCAGAGTGAAATCGTCATCTCCTGCCGAGACTTTGTAAAAATTTATACTTCTTGTCTTTCCGGGTTTTGAACTTACTTTGGCGATTTTTTTTCCAAGAAGTGCATTTATGAGGGTCGATTTACCGACGTTCGAACGGCCGACAAAAACTATCTCATTGCTTTCGGGCGCAGGTATCTGCTCTTTGGTGAAAGCAGTACAGTAAAGCTCAGATTTCCATGTTGTCATCAGGTCTTCCCCCTTGCTTCAGCGCCAGTTGAAAAACGCTGGTTATTTTTGATACATAATGTATCTTCATGCCTGATTTGATCCATTCGCCAAGTTCATCGACATGCGATTTATTGTCTTCGGGCAGTATTAGTTTTTTAATTCCAAGCCTCTTAGCGGCAAGCATCTTTTCTCTAACCCCCCCGATCGGCAGCACATCCCCGTGGAGAGTCATCTCCCCTGTCATTGCATAGGAGACGTCCACCCTTCTGCCGGTAAGCGATGAACAGAGCGAAAGGGCAAGTGTTATACCGGCGGATGGTCCGTCTTTGGGTACTGCGCCTTCCGGAACATGTATGTGGATGTCTTTTTTCTTCCATTCAAAGTTTTCAAGGCCGAAGTCCGAGGCATTGGACCTTAAATATGCAAGAGCTGTCTGAGCAGATTCCTGCATAATGTCTCCAAGGTTTCCGGTGTAGGATACGATTCCGTTGCCCTCCATCACAGCTGATTCTATAAGGATCACGGAACCTCCCGATTCCGTCCAGGCAAGGCCAAGAGCCGTTCCCAGAGGATCTTCCTTGGGTATCTTTGTTGTGTGGAGCTTGGGCGCACCAAGCATTTTTTTCATAAGTTCCTTTGATACGCTTATGGGTTTTTTGTTCTCTTCTGAGGTCGAAGAATTTGCCATCTCAGTCGCGACTTTCCTTGCTATCTTGGAAAGCTGCCTGTCAAGGTTCCTTACTCCCGCTTCCATAGTGTATGCAGTGATAATATTTTTGACAGTTGTATCCGGGATAGAAAGATCCTTTTTCGTAAGACCGTGCTCCTTTAGAATCCTTGGCAGAAGGTGTTTTTTTGCTATCTTAACCTTTTCCTCTGCTACGTAGCCGGAGAGAGGGATGATCTCCATCCTGTCAAGCAGCGGTTTGGGTATTGTACCTGTGCTGTTTGCAGTTGTAATGAACATGACCTTGCTGAGGTCAAAGGATATTTCAAGGAAATTATCCGTGAAACTGCAGTTCTGCTCCGGATCCAGGACCTCAAGCAGTGCTGCAGCCGGGTCGCCTCTGAAATCATTGCCTATCTTGTCTATCTCATCCATCAACAGCACGGGGTTGTTTGTCCCCGCAGCTTTTATCTTCTGAATTATCCTTCCGGGAAGAGCTCCCACATATGTCCTTCTGTGACCGCGTATCTCAGCTTCATCACGCAGCCCTCCGAGTGACATATTTACAAATTTTCTGCCCATTGTCCTTGCGATAGATCTCCCAAGGGATGTTTTTCCAACGCCCGGAGGTCCCACAAAACAGAGTACCTGAGCTCTCATATTGTCCGCTGCGAGTTTTCTCACAGCGAGGAACTCAAGTATGCGTTCTTTTACCTCTTCAAGGCCGTAATGGTCTTCTTCCAGGACCTTGCGTGCATCTTTAAGGTTGAGATGGTCTTCGGAGGAAATGTTCCATGGAAGATCAAGCAGCCATTCTATGTAAGTCCTTGCGACAGTGGCTTCCGGTGATATTGGGGCCATCCTTGCATAACGGTCAAGCTCCCGTACTACTTTGTCCTTTGCCTCTTCCGGCATCTCTGTCTTCTCAGCTCGGGCACGCAGCTCTTCTATCTCTGAAAGAGGGCTGTCATCTCCCAGTTCCTGCTGGATGATCTTGAGCTGCTCTCTCAGGTAGTATTGTTTCTGCCCTTTGTCCATCTCGTTCCTTACCTTTTCCTGAATTTCATGTTCCATTTTGAGGAATTCGGTCTCTCTCATAAGTACGGCAAGGAGCCTGCGAAGGCGTTCGATAAGGTCTGATGTCTCAAGAAGTCTTTGCTTATCTTCATGTTTTAAAAGGCTGTGAGAGGATACGATGTCAGCGAACAGATCGATGTTGTCTATATTTCCTGCTGAATGGGCCACTTCGTCAGGTAGCTTAAGATTTAGTTTCACGTATGATTCAAACTCAGAAAGAACTGCCCTGCGAAGAGCCTCTGCCTGGTTCGTATGAGCTGTATTGGTTGAAGGTATCTTCTCAAGTTCCGCCTCGAGATAGCTGTCTCCGGATATAAAATGTACTGCCCTGCTCCTCCATCCTCCCTCAAGCACTGCCTTTATGGTTCCGTCAGGCATGCGCACTGTCTGGAGGACCTTGCAGAGTGTCCCTGTTATGTAGAGTTCATCAGGTTCAGGATTGTCTGTCTGAGAATTTTTCTGAGCTGTGATAAATATGAGGTGTCCCCTTGCATTTGCTTCTTCAAGCGCGCGAGCGGAACTGGGCCTTCCCACAAATAGAGGCGCTATGACCCCCGGAAAAACTACCATATCTCTTACAGGAACAACAGGATGTATGTGCATTTATCAGACAGCCTCTTTCTCATCTTTGGAAGACTGAATAGGTTTCACCAGTCCGTTGACAACATCTTTTGTAATTGTGAGCCTTTTGATCCCCGAAGTCTTGTCAGGGAGATCATACTGCATGTCAAGCATCAGGGATTCAAGGATGGTCCTGAGTCCCCTTGCGCCCGTATTCAGTTTTGCTCCTTTTTCCGCTATTGTATGTACGGCATCTTCCGTAAATACGAGATCTATTCCTTCCAGGGTAAAAAGCTTTTTATACTGTTTCAGCGGCGCATTTTTTGGTTCGAGGAGTATCCTTATAAGGGCTTCTTCCGTAAGTGCTTCAAGAGCTACAAGCACAGGCAGTCTTCCAATAAATTCAGGTATGAACCCATAAGAACGCAGATCGTCCGGCTGAAGTTTCTTCAAAAGCTTATAAGAAGAATTTATATTGAGGTTTTTGGTAAGATCTCCGCCAAACCCAAGTGACTTTTCACTTGTCCTTTTTGCGATCAACTTTTCAAGTCCATCAAAAGCCCCTCCGCAGATAAAAAGGATGTTGCTTGTGTCCATAGGGATCATTTCCTGACTTGGATGCTTACGCCCGCCTTTGGGAGGAATATTGGCCACCGTACCTTCGATGATCTTAAGCAGGGCCTGCTGGACTCCCTCTCCCGAGACGTCCCTTGTTATAGAGACTGATTCAGATTTTCGTGCTATTTTGTCTATCTCATCAATGTAAATGATCCCCCGCTGTGCAGCAGCTATGTCAAAATCAGCCGCCTGAAGAAGCCTGAGAAGTATATTTTCTACGTCTTCACCGACATAACCGGCTTCGGTAAGTGTCGTGGCATCTGTCATCGCAAAGGGTACATTGAGCATTTTAGCAAGTGTCTGAGCAAGCAGCGTTTTTCCGCATCCTGTCGGACCAACCAGCAGAACATTACTCTTAGGCAGTTCTACATCGTCATCTTCTGTGCATATGTTGGTTATTCTCTGATAATGGTTATAAACAGCCACGGACAGTACTTTTTTGGCGTGGTCCTGGCCGATCACATACTGATCAAGGAACTCCTTTATCTCCTTTGGTCTTGGAATTTTTTCCAAAACAGGTAAGGATGTGTAATCCGGTTTTGCTTTATTTATTGCGTTATCTTTAAAAGACGGAGCTGCTTTCCCGTCCCTTAGAATGATATTACAGAGCTGGATGCAGTCTGAGCATATAAATGTATTGGCAGGACCGGCTATCAGCTTTGATACCTCATCCTGACTCTTGCCGCAAAAGGAGCATTTGAGCTTTCTGCGGTTATTATTTTCTTTATTTTGGGTTTTATCGTACATGTGGATACACCTCGATTAAATTTAGCTCTTACATGAAGAGCAGCTATGTAGATTAGAATCAGGGGACCCCTGACGGAATCCCCTAAAAATTGATTATTTCAGTCAGCGTTTTTCAATTATCTTGTCGACGATCCCATATTTCAGTGCTTCTTCCGCCGACATGAAAAAATCTCTATCAGTATCTTTTTCAATTTTCTTTAAGGATTGTTTCGTATGTTTGACCAGTATCTCGTTCAGTATTTTTCGTGTTCCCAATATCTCTTTGGCGTGGATCTCTATGTCAGTGGCTTGTCCTCTTGTTCCGCCAAGTGGCTGGTGGATCATTACACGGGAGTTCGGCAATGCGATTCTCTTCCCGTCTGTTCCTGCCGCCAGTAATGTTGCGGCCATACTTGCCGCCTGTCCCATGCATATAGTTGAGACGGGAGGTTTTATGTACTGCATGGTGTCATAGATCGCAAGGCCTGCCGAGACTACTCCTCCGGGGCTGTTTATGTAAAGGAATACATCCTTCTCCGGATCTTCGCTCTCCAGGAAAAGTAGCTGGGCAACAACAACGTTTGCAACCTGTTCATCTATCTCTGTCCCAAGGAAAATTATCCTGTCTTTTAAAAGCCTGCTGTATATGTCGTAGGAACGCTCTCCTCTTCCTGTCTGTTCTACTACCATCGGAATTAGATAAGACAAGTTATCCACTCCCCTTTCTTAAAAAATGGTCGAGATGCTATTATTCTTTCTCTTCAGATTTCTTTTCTTCTATTTCGACAACTTTTACCTTCGTGACAAGAAAGTCTACGGTTTTGCGGTTGCGGATCTTCTCTGCGAGTTCAAAGAGCCTTTCCCTGTCCTCATAGATATAATCTTGGAGTTTCTTTGGGTCTATTCGTGAGCTGACGGCGAGACGATGTATTTCAGCGTTCAGTTCTTCGGGAGTCCACTGAATGTCGTTGGCATCGGCAAGTGCCTCGAGGACTAGAGCCCTTTTTACTACTACATTGGCAGCTTCGTCAAGTTCTTTTTCAAATCCCTCTTTATCCATGCCGCTCTTTTCAAAGAACTCATCCATTTCCATGCCCGAGTCCTTCTTGAT
>JAAZCN010000064.1 GCA_012513245.1 Synergistaceae bacterium
CCTTTCCCGCTATTATTGTTGTACAGGAAAAAGCGGGTGCCGCCAACATTGTAAAAAGAAGACACAATGTTAAAAAATAAAGTTTTTTCATTAAAGAACAACCTCCTATATTATTATTTACCTTATTTTACTACCTAGAGCACAAATAATTGATTTCAAAATCAAAAATTCTTGCGCCATGTAATAAAATGGACACCCAGAAAAACTTGGATGTCCATGGTTTTGCAGTAATAGTCAAATGCTGGAAAAACTTATCAATGCTTCTTTTTTGAAAGCATCTCTCCGCCTACTCCAATGTTATCCTTGCTCATCTCGTTGAGAAGCACAACATAAGCTGCTTCAGGAATTCCCATAATATTGCTGGCTGTCTGTGTCAAAGCCTTGATCAGTTTCTCCTTTTTGTCAACGTCCATATCTGAGCATTCTACCTTGATTACCGGCATAAAATCCCCCCCCTGATGTTTAGAAAATAGTTTGAATAGTATTATAATACCATGAAAATAATAAGAAGATTTTTCCGGAGAGTCAATTTATTATGACAGCGTGATGATATAATAGCTGTAGAGAGATGCAAAACTGATCAGATTAAAAGAAAGGTTTTGCTCTGGATCAAGAGGCGAAGATCCAATCAATTTTTAGAAAAGGAGAGATAGAAATGGCGATAGTAAAGATAATCGAAGTTCTTGCTGAATCGAGCGAAGGTTGGGAAGCGGCGGCACAGTCGGCTGTTACAGAAGCTGCGAAGACGGTTCACAACATTGAGAACGTTTATATTAAACATATGCAGGCAATAGTAGAGGGAGACAAGATCACAAAGTATCGTGTTAATGCAAAGATCTCCTTCCTTGTAAAGAGCTAACAGAAACCAATTTTGCACATATTTGATCAAAGCGAGGACCGCCGGAACATTGGCGGTCCTTGCTTGTGCAAGAGATATAAAGTCGTTGAACTCTATTTTTCTTTTTCGTGTTCCAGGACGAAATTAGCAAAGCCTTTAAAGGTATAGTCCTGCTCTCTGCTCATGTTCGGCTCTATCTTTCGGTAGAAGCAGGTTGGTATCTCGTTTTCCGCCAGACATTTTGCAATACAGGGCGTACATCCATGTGGATGATTCATGGGGTTGCAGCGGCATTCATAATCAACACATGTACAGAATGGAACTTTCATCACATTGACCTCCTTAGCTAGGTAAGATCACTACCTTTATTTTTACTAATTAGAAGCTGAATACTAAATTTAAAATAAATCTCGCATATTGAAAAGACCTATAGTTATAATATCATAGCTTAATCAATAATACACTTAAGATTTTTAAAGCCACATAAAATAGAAACCTACATATAAATAAAGTATTCAAAGAGGGCGAAGTCAGCTTTATAGAGGACATTCTCACTCCAAGTAGGTCTGTCCGGCAGAACACACAGAAAAGATCGGAACGCCCTTGATTCAGAGCGCTCCGCATTGGTTTCGGATGTTACTGTTTTTTCAGTTTAATACCGTAAAACGGCCGCCAGCGACTCTCCGCCCGGCATTTCGTCCGGCACCATGGCGTAGACGTCTCCGCCGTTTCTCATGGTCTTTGCCGCTGCAAGATCGAGAAGGTCCTGAGCTCCCGCCGGGTGATCCTTCGAGATTTCGATAGAATCATTCTCCCTGTCATACCGTCCCCAGATCTGTTGATCCTTCGGGATGAAGAGAGATTCTACTCTACCGTGCTCCGCCGCGCGAAGTGCTTCTGAAATGTTACTTGTGGTCTGCCCGGTGCCGGCAAGTTTAGAGTACTTTTCTTTCGCTTTTCGCATATCTTCTCCGAAAATCGGTTCGACGAGAGGCCACGCTTTTTCATGAAGGCTCTCCGCGCTGAGTTCCTCGGGATTCCCCTTCACGCCTCCTTCAACAAGGTGGGGATACGTGTTTACCTCATTGTAGAGATGGAAAAGATATTCCACCCCTGCAAGGACGAGAGGAGCCTTTCTTCCCACCAGAATTCCGGAAAGTTCTCCGTCAATCAGGTTGAACCATTTTTGGATCCTGTCCTTATCGTCATCCTGAGGATTGTGCCCGTGGTACATGGCAGCCCGTTCTCCTCTCGCTGAAGACGTTCCGGTGTGATATTGAAGATGGGCTTGCATCTCGTCGAAGTTCAGCTTCTCGGCAACGCTCGGGGGCATGTCCTCAAGATCAACTTCTTCTATCCGGTACCGTGTACCCTCGAGGAGGCGCACCTGTTTTTGACTTAGAGCGAGAATGTAAAATCGTCCATCTCTCGCGAAGTAAGGAAGCAGAGGCTTTAGGTGAAAGCGGTCGGAGACCACTGCTAATTCTTCGAAAGAAACGGGAAGCCTGTAAAAGTGGCTCTCTCCGCCTCCCAGAAAAGCAGCCAGCCCATCGCTTTGATTCTGCCAGAAAAGTGAATTCTGAAGAAGCTGCCAGGCCGGTTGGAGACATTCTTTGATGTCCGCTGACTTCATTCCCTTTTTTTCAAGCCGTTCTTCTGCCGATCGTAGGAGGTTCTTCCACCGGATAGGGTCCTGTTGGATCTCAGGCCCGCGGCGATGAGTCGGCATGTATAGTGAGACAAGCCACTCTTTATTCCCTTCCAATAGCGGTTCCAGTTCTTTCATTGTGAAAAAATCCATGAAATGATCCTCCTCCTCGTAAACAACAATTTGTCCCTGCTCTCAGGGCGGAAGCCACAGTGAAAAAAGCTCTCCGCTCCCCTGCCAAGAGTTCAAGTCTTCAATGTAGACTAGCAGGGGACTAAAAAGCATGTTTTGTAAACTATTACAACTTATTATAAGCGACTCCTTTGGTCATGTCAAGACTTTGTAGACGTTACTGTACCCCGTGTTGAACAGGTTTCGAGCCCTGGCTGTGCCCACAGTTACTATTATTTCAAAAATAAAAAATACAGTTATTCTTAATTGCCAAAGGTTTTTATTATCATATCCTTCTTGCTGTTTTTAATTAAGAAACTACTTTAAGAATCTATATCGCACTAAAGCGTAATTGACTATAAAATATCATCATACTCAATATAGAGTAAATGATTTTGGGGGAATAATTTTGCAGATATTAGCGGCATTTTTGCTGGATGTTTTTTTGGGAGATCCCAAGTGGATCCCACACCCAATAAAGTTGGTGGGACACCTTATAACCTTTTATGAAAATATATTTTATTCTGAAAAAAATGGTAAAATACGTGGAATTGTCTTTTGTGTATCAGTCCTTGCCACAGTAATGACATTTATTGCTTTAGTAATGTTTGTTGCTGAACTCACCGGAAGATTGGCACAGGTAGCGCTCAATATTTATCTGCTTTACTCAGCGATTGCATTTAAATCTTTGAAGGATGAATCTCTTCCTGTTGTTCAAGCACTTGTCAACAAAGATATTAAACTTGCTCGTAAAAAAGTTAGTGGTATCGTCGGACGCGACACAGGACAGCTGGATGAATGTGGAGTTATCAGGGCAACTGTCGAAACCATAGCCGAAAGCTACATCGATGGAATTATCTCTGTGCTTTTCTGGATGACTGCAGGTTCACTTTGCGGATTCGCTGCCCTTTTTACCTGGTTTTTCAAAGCTGCAAGCACGATGGATTCTATGGTTGGGTATGACAACAAACGCTACCATGATTTTGGATGGGCAGCGGCTAAACTTGATGATGTTTTAAATTTCATTCCGGCACGTCTTGGTGCTCTCATAGCGATTTGCGCCGGAGCGATCGCTGGAATGAATTATCGCCGAGCCTATAAAATATTCCTAAGAGACAGATTGAACCACAAA
Organism: Synergistaceae bacterium; assembly: GCA_012513245.1. The sequence continues at coordinate 3,790 of JAAZCN010000064.1, forward strand.
AGCCCAAACAGTGCGCACGGCGAAAGTGTATTTGCCGGGCTTTTAGGCATACGCTTGGGGGGTGGAGCCTTTTACTCCGGCGAATGGAAGTCTCACCCGACGCTTGGTGAAGATCTGCGTAAGCCCGAACCAAACGATATTATTCGTGCGCATAATATCCTTAATATTTCCGCCATACTATGCGCAGTTATTATTTTTGTTTTATCATAAGTACGTCAGCGAAGAGGGCTGTCTTTCTTTCAGAAAAAGGCAATACATAATCAAAAGAGGAGTTCATAATGACTAAAGAATTTAGGTGTCACGGCGCAAATCCGGAAAAATTATATACACTCTTTAATTTAGAGGTACCGGATCATATTTTTGATTTTAGCACCAATATAAATGCAGTAGAACAGAGAGAGGGATTTTCTCCCGACATTCGCACTGTGCTTGAAGATTACCCTGATGATGAGTGTTTTGCTCTTAGGTCCCTCCTTTCGAAAAAGGAGGGCATGGCGCAAGAAAATATTCTCGTAACCAGTGGTTCTAACGAAGCGATATATCTCATCGCATCATATGAATCTGCGAGAGAAAACCGAATTCTCCAACCTGTCTATGGAGAATATCTGCGTGCCTTGAATAATTACAGTGCACGTTGCCTCAATATATTTGATCTCAACAGTTCGAATATTCCTGTAAACGGAACAGTTTGGCTTTGCAACCCATGTAACCCGACGGGTAATTTTATTCCTGACATACAGCTCATAGACTTGGCAACAAAACACCCGGATACGCTCTTTATTATTGATGAAGCCTACAGAGATTTTATTTGGACTGAAGAGAGACAACTCCCCTGCCGCATGTTACCGAATGTGATACGACTCCGTTCTCTGACTAAGATATACAACCTCTGCGGGGCACGAATTGGCTATATCATTTCTAGCGTTGAGGCAGTAGAACGTCTAAAAAAAAGACAACCAAGCTGGAGTGTCAGTAGCCTGGCACAACAGGCAGCACTCTATTTCCTTGCTGATGAAACCTTAATTGACCGAACTAAGAGATATTACTCGACGGAAATGTCTAGGTTAATTTCGGCAGTTAGAGAAATAGGGTTTTTCGTATTGCCAACCAGTGTAAACTATTTTTTAATGGGTACGGATAATGACGAAAAACTTATCCACTTCCTCTTGGGACATAGCATTGTAGTTCGCCATACAAGAAACTTTCCAGGTCTTGATGGGAAATATGTTCGTATTGCAGCAAGGACCCGGGTTGAAAATGATCTTTTAATAGCCGCGCTGAGGGATTATCAATGAAAATATTCCTCATCCGTCATGCACAATCAATTGCCAATTCAACAAATGTCTGGACCGGACAACGCGACATTCCGCTATCGCCGCAAGGCATAGAAGAACAGGGAGCAATATGTGCACGTTTTTCATATCCTGATGCTGAGCTGTATTTCTCATCTCCTCTCTTGCGCTGCACACAGTCGCTTGAAATAATTTACGGGCGATCGCCGGATTATATTACGGAAGAGTTTTTAGAGTGTTCGCTTGGTATCCTTGAGGGTAAACAATATACAAATCTCGATGACGATCCAAATTACATCGCATGGACCACCTTCCCAGAAAGGTCAATAGAGAACGGAGAGAGTTTTAATGGCTTTACGGAGCGCGTTTGTGATGGCTTTGAGAAATTACTTTCGTCTCTTATATCGAAGGGTATATCATCGGCTGCTGGAACAATGCATGGCAATGTGATGCGTGCGATATTACACCGTTTTGCTGACCCCGGCATACCTCACGGGCATTGGTGTATTCCGAACGGAGGTATGTACATACTGGATTTCGACACAGAAAGAAACCTTTGTTCCTGGAACAAAGCCCCGGATTTTCTTTTCAAATAACAGAACAGGATCTTCACTTGTAACCTGCATTCCCGCAACATCATACCTACTTTCACGCTAAGGCGTTGAAAACATTGAAAATTTCGTACTCTTGCTATTAACTTTTTGCTCTTTTTATTGGAATAATTATACCAATAAAAGGAGGTCACTATGTCACTGGTCTACCTGAAAAACAAGCAAAACGGCGTGACTTATGTCTATGAATCAACCGGATATTGGGATAAGGAGAAAAAGCAGGCCCGTAACAACCGCGAAACGCGGCGAAATAGGACCACCGGTGCGGAGACTTAGAGCCATTAGCGCATTAGAATAGAGCCAACCAGCACGGTGGTAAAGAGCCAGTCCTATAAAACTGCTGTAAGATGAAAATAACTACTAAATAGCAGAATTTATCTTCAGGAGGTACATATATGACATATCCATTTAAGGATAATAAGTTCCGTATATGGAGAGCTATGTCAACGTCAGGCAGCGACTACATATCGTGCATCCTACCCTCCATATAATCTACATCATCTATCGTAGTTTGATTTCTCATTAAATAAAATGAGGAAGCAAATACCAATACACTTACTCCTACTATAGCCATATTTATCCTTTTATCTTTAAGCATATGGAGCATAAATCCTAGCATCACTACTGCCATAACACATGTTGAAAGTATAGTCATGTATAGAGTGCATCTCACTAAAAAACATGGGTCTGGTAAACTCTAACAGGCTTTCCAGCCCCATATTTTCATGTGGATCGTTCAAAAATTTTTATGCCATCATGCAATGCCTGTCATTTTCTTTAAGCGGTCAGGTTTGCGTTCACAAAATCCCAGTTTATCAGATTCTTGATGAATGAATCCAGATAATCGGCGCGTTTGTTCTGGTAATCGAGATAATATGCATGCTCCCATACGTCTACAGTAAGAAGAGGCTTCACACCAATAGCGATAGGTGTGTCTGCGTTAGAAGTCTTGATAATATCCAGCTTGCCGTCTTTTTCAACAAGCCAGGCCCAACCGCTTCCAAACTGACCCAGAGCCGCCTCCTTAAATTTTTGGGCAAATATATCGTAGCTTCCAAAATCTGTATCAATCTTTTTCGCCACGGGACCGCTAGGAATACCGCCTCCTGCAGGCTTGATCGAATGCCAGTAGAAGGTATGGTTCCAAACCTGTGCAGCATTATTAAAAATAGCTGTTTTATCATCCTTGCCTGAAGTTTTTTTTATGATGCTTTCAAGGGTTTCTTCTGATAATTCAGTGCCCTCAATGAGTTTGTTCAGGTTCGTAACATAGCCATTGTGGTGCTTACCGTAATGAAAATCCAAAGTTTTGGAACTAATATGAGGTTCCAGCGCATCTTTCTCAAATGGTAATTTGGGCAGTAAAATCATTTTATCAGTCCTTTCTTATTGTGTTTAGTATTTTAAATATTTAAAATGTATTCTTTGTCCTTATCCCTTATAAAGAAGGAGCTCTTTGCATTGACGTGATATTTAGTGATCTTGTCTCTCTATGCTATTGCCTGCATATTCTTGATATAGACGTTCTTGATATTTTGAACTGTTTTCGTACAATACTTCTTTTGGTGTCTTTACCCCTTTTTAGAATCCAACTTTTTGCCCGTACGTACTAGGACAAGGTTTCTCTTTGTATAGAAAGATCTTCTCATTTGCACAAAAAGTTTTTGCCGCGATTATTTTATTTCACTGTTTTTTGATCATTTCTAGCGCTGTATCCTCATCTAGGGGTCTAGCAAAGAGATATCCCTGGTAGCTGCCACATCCGTTGGCAAACAGATATTCTTTTTGCTTTTCATGCTCCACCCCTTCTGCTATTACCCAATGCCCCATCTTATGCGCCATCGAAATTATTTCAGCAGTTATTACATTATCAGGACTGATCTCCATCAGCTTATCAATAAAATATTTATCTATTTTGAGACAGTCAGCATTCAACTCCTGTTCTCTCGCAAAAGATGAATAGCCTGTTCCAAAGTCATCTATTGCGATCTTAACCCCCAAATTTCTCAATTCACCAAGTTTATTGTTAATATCTTCATAATTTGAGGAAAATACGGACTCAGTGATCTCAATAATAATATTTCCCGGACAAACATGCATTTCATATATCATCTTAAGCAAATCAGCAGTGAAATTATTTGTCAGAACTTGAATAGCAGATACATTCACTGATATGGAGATATTCGTGTATCCGGCTTCCTTCAGCCTATTGAGGAAACGGAAGGACTGCATAAAAATAATGCGGCCAATAGGGATAATAAGTTTTGTCTTTTCTGATATAGGAATAAATTCCAAAGGTGGAACCAGTCCAAGTCTTTCACTTTTCATTCTTGCTAAAGCCTCAAAACCAATGATCTTATTTGATTTGAGATCAACAATTGGCTGATTCTGCAGGAATAAGACTTCATTATTTTCACCTGCCACGACCTGGGCAAGTTCACGCTTTATATCCTGATCACGGGTTATTTCTTTTTCCATTTCAATGTCATAAAAACAGGCACTGAAGTCTTTTTCGCAAACTTTTTTTGCTTTTTCAGATGCTATCAGTAATCTTTTCAAGAGTTCATCTGCTTCAAGGCTGTTATCGCAGTCTATTTCAACGATACCGAGCCTCCCTCCTATCCTTTCAGCTGAAAGTAAAGATTCCAGTGTCTCTGCAAGAGTTTCTGCAAATTCGATCAGTTCATATTTGTCTTTGTAATCTTTGAGATAAAAAACAAATCGATCCTCGTATGTATAGAATAACAATCGTTTATCTGTGCAGTATTTAGTAATCACATTTGCTGTCCTTATAATCAATTCCTGAGTGTAACGGAATCCAAATGCAGCAGTAATTGATCGAGCAGCACTCAAATCTATACCGATCAGTGCCTTTTTCTCTGTCGTTCGCTCATTTGTATCCCCATTAAGGAGATTTTCCAGATAATATCTGTTGAATAGACCTGTCCATCTGTCATGTTCATTATTATATCTGAGTATGTTTTCGGCCTCTTTACGTTCGGATATATCGATGATTATCCCCTCAATAGCTTCTATTTCGCCCTTATCGCTAAATATTCCTTCAGCAAGCTCCAGGACCCATTTCCGTTTTCCTTCAGCTGTTATGATCTCGTATTCATATTTGAATGGCAGTCTGTCTACAAGGGTACGCTCCCCTTCGATCCAAAGCAGTTCACGATATTCCGGTGAGATTATTTCGTTGAAAGAGAGAGCCCTGTTATTTAGAAATCTTTCCGGTGAGTAGCCAGTCAGTTTCATACATCCGTCGGAGATAAACTGCATAGTCCATTCACGATCATAATTGCATCTGTATGCCATACCAGGAAGGTTCGAAAGCAGAACGGATTTGCTTCTCTCGCTTTCTTTCAGCGACTCCTCTGCCGCCTTGCGTGTTGATATATCCTCAAGAAGACATAAATGGAATTTTTTAACATCGTAATAACCCAACATAGGAGATACCGTCATATTTGTCCATACTGTAGATCCATCAGGCTTGATAAAACGCCTTTCAGTTGAATAACCTATGTTTTTGCCATCTTTAAACTGTTCGTATTTTTCGATAGTGTCTTTCATATCTCTGGGGTGAATTATATCTTTCCAATTGATATTTTCCAATTCACTGCTTGTCCAGCCTGTTATCTTTTCGAACATAAGGTTGGGATTCATAAAACCGTATTCTGTATGTGAAACATATCTATGTTCATCTGCCATGGCGATACCTATTGGTGCCTGTTCAAAAATGCTGCGATAAAGAGCTTCGTTAAAAAACATTTTTTTACTCAGGATTTTAAGAGTTGAGTATTGGCACCATGTACGAAGCAAAAGAGCAAAAAAAAGAACAAGAATAATCACGATGATAAATTCAGGGAACATATGTTCCCATATTCTATTATTCCACTCAGATGCAGAATAATCGAGTCCGAGAACAGCGATTACCCTTCCGGAAGAATCTTTGATGGGCACAAGGGCACTGACCCATGTTCCCCAACTGTCAGTTGTAGGTTGGGTAAGCACAGTTTTCCCTGACTTAAAAGACAGCCAGTCAATATCACCTGCTTCTTTGTAGATCTGGCCGGGAGGAGAATAATCAGGCGAATCAGGCGATTCTGCATCTATTAGAAATATCATACTTCCATTTCTTTCACCCAAAATATAAGCGAAGCGTATCATATTATTTGTTTCAACAAGCCTTTTCAAACTATGCTGTGCCATAATGTATGCAGGCTTAGATAGGTCTTTGTCATTCCCTGATAATTCTGATATATGCTCAGGATGTAAAAGTGATTCCATGGACTGAGCAAGTATTACAACTTCCGTATATGCTATCTCTTTATATTTGTTCCAGGAAAAATGAAGATAAATAGCACCTATCAATAAGACCATTACAGTCAGTATCGTTATTTGTAATTTAGTTAACCTAGAATTTGTTTCAAAATTGCAATGGAAATTCTCTGTTTCAGTGTTGGAGGTATTCATAAATCCCCCCTCCCTTTTTTAGCGGTCTTATTGCGTAGAAATATCAATACGTCAATAAAAATTAATGTGAATGTTAGCTGAAAACGAGGAATGATAATCCAATTTAGAATGAATATAAATATTGATCAATCACTTATACAATCTTAGTGTATTCTAGCCGTTGGGATCCCCTTATGTCTATAGAGAATTTAGTTTATATCAGGTCAGAGTTATAAACTTTTAGTTGCTGATCCTAATAAAGCATTGTTAATTGTAAAATATAGTGTCAAGTCCAACTTTAAGCACATAACTGCCTGAGAAGGATTGATTTTGCGGATTTTATCGACCTTTTTGCTGGATGCTTTTCTGGGAGACCCTATATAGCTGCCTCACCCAATAAAGATTGTGGGGCAGATGATCTCATTTTATGAAAAGACTCTTTATTCTAAGAAAAAAGGGGAAGGTCTTTATCAGGGCTAAACGCAGCAAATAAATAAACCCTGATTATATTTAGACAGAGTTTTCAGGTGTTCGCTTGGCATCCTTGAGGGAAAACAATATACAAACTTGATAACGTTCCAACTACATCACATGGACTATTATTTGCGGCCTGAGCGATTTCTTTGTACAAAAGGAGAAAAATCACGTAGAAATGACAGGTCCTAACATATAATGATTAATTAAATTTTATTCTACTATTACGTATTTTTCAGAAAAAACTTCAACCTTGCCTATACAGCCAAAAGCGACAGGTGAATTAATTAAATTATCAAGAACCAAATGTGAATCTTCCTCGGCAACGCTTATGAGCAGTCCTCCTGATGTCTGGGGATCAAACAAGATATCATTAAAAAAAGCTGGGATTTGTTCACTAATAGAAGCACGTTCAACAAAAAAATCCCTGTTTTTATAAGCTCCGGCTGGAATCAAGCCCATATTGGAATACTCTTCCGCCGAATCTATAA
>JAAZCN010000065.1 GCA_012513245.1 Synergistaceae bacterium
CTTGCCTATCGCTTGCCAATCAGTGCCACCGACTACCGCGGCAGAATCTTGCCGCTGCCCTTACCAACTTTTTCTCGCCCATGTTTTTGGGCACTTCTCGCTGTATGATCCATGCCGCGCTTCTCAGAGGTTGGCGCTAATAATTATCAATGAGGCTGATCTCCGCCGGTGTTAGTCTATACAGTCTTGCTACCGCTCTGTTAACAGTCCGTTCGGCTTCGCGGATCTCTTCGTTGACTATATCGGACCTCTCTTTCTCGGGCACCGAGCAAAGCTTCGACAGCTTCATTGCTCCGTTTTCTATTTCGGTCTTGAGGTTTACGTGGAAGCTGTTGGTCGGGCTGATCTTCTTAATTGGGAGGACAGCCAGGTTTGCGGGCTTGACCTCATAGTGTTCGTTGAGGAGTTCTGTGCAGATCCTTCTCATGTAGAAGTCCATGAGGCTGGAGTTCAGGAGGCCGAGGAGGTAGAAGTCGCCTGAGGCTATTATGCTGGTCTTGTCGTTGGAGAAGAGGCCGTTAGTGTCTATGGTCGCCGATATGTGTTTGACTATTGTCGGGCAGATGATTTTTGTCTTTTCAAACTCATCGTAGTACCTGCAGGAGCGGAGTTCCCACCAGTAGTCGCCCTTGTCCCTGCGTTTTGATGCCTTTTCCTCGTGTTGAGCCAGGTGTTCTGCTATTGCCGGATATTGTGAGCAGAGCCATTCTTCATGACCCATGTCGCCCCTCATTTTGTCTGTAATTCCCTTGGGAAGGAAGACCAGGTATTTCTTGATGGTCGGGATGGCGTACCTTTTTACGTTTCTTCCGGAGAGGAAGGGCCTGAGTATTTTTGAGCTGTTGGGATCTTTTTCAATTATTTTTTCGGCAGTCGCCCTGTCGGGAGCGAACGCCTCGTTAAGTCCTGTCAGTATCCCGCGGTATATATGCCCTTCGACGTATTCCTCAAGGGGGACTCCAATATCCGTTATCTTGTTCATGAGCGCCGCTGTATCCTCGGCGTCGAAGACCCATCCCTCATCGCTCAGCGCTGAAATGGTCTGCGTTGCAGACTGCTCTTCTACATAGAGTGATATGTTTTCGTGATCCGCGTCCTCTACAACTGTAACACTGACGTCTTCGGAGGGAGCGCCGTTTGAGCCTACAACTATCGAGAGCGGGGTAGAGATGCCCTTTACAGGGGGTATGTTTGCGTAGTCGACGATCTCGGTAATGTTTTTCTGGGACATAGGAGACCTACATGGGGTCAGACCTACATAATTGACAAAATTGCATGTTTCCAAGAAAATTTGATCTGCTTATTGTTTGAAATTACAGCGATCGAGGGGGCGAAAGATGGCGAGGCCTTTACGGATCTAATATCCCGGAGCTTTTTATCATGTTACCTCAGGAGGGAATGAGCGTAAAAATATTTTTTAAAGTAACACCGATCGCGAAATGTTCCTTTCTTACCTTGAGTCAGCCCACCAAAAATATGAAGCTGTTGTTCACGCCTATTGCCTGATGTCTAACTATTATCATTTGATGATCGAAACTCCGTCGGGTAATCTCCCTCTGATAATGAAATACATCAACGGTTCCTACACCGATTGGGGCACTCGGGGAAGACGATTAAATAACCATCATTCTCCTCCCCACTGCGTCAGGCGAGAACTAATGCTTATAGACTTAAGGGCCAATTCACCGCCGGATGGGTATTCCGGCAATTCTCCGCAACGCGAGCATCGTAATGCGTTGCAAATTCTCCAGCGACGGCCTTCGTGAATTCTCCGCAGCCTAGAGGCTGCAAATTCCCCGCGGCGAAGCCGCTGTCTTTAACGAAAAATATGCTAAAATTAATCTATTAAAATTAAGGTGTTTTTAAATAATAACTAGTTGAAATATCAGTTGCAGCCTTTTCAGTTGAGGGTTTTGTGCTAGAATTTACTAGTGGTCCATCCATTCGGTCGTATGGCGGCATATTAATCGATCAGAGTAAAGAGTCTTTTTATGCTTTTATCATGTC
>JAAZCN010000066.1 GCA_012513245.1 Synergistaceae bacterium
CAGACGGTGAATTATGGCAACAACGGGGACTTTTTCAAAAGATACCGATTTCCGGATTTGCGTTTTTCTTTGCGATTTGCGTTATCGCCGGACTTCCACCTTTTGTTGGTTTTCCGGCAAAACAGTTCCTTTACAGATCTTCAAGCTACATTACGCCGCTCTTAACTATTTTTCTTTTGATTGCTGCGCTGCTAATGCTTTTGATATCGATCCGTTATATATCAAGAATGATGTTCGGAAAACCATCAGAGAGTTCTGAAAATGTCAGGAACAACGATGATCAGGTAATAGTACCGTTGATAATTCTTTTTGTCTTTCTCTTTTATTCTACAATAACACCCGCGTTTTTTATCAATTCTATGGTCTCACCGTCTGTCTACTCCCTGCTTAATAGGGGACAGCTGGTCAACGCTATCCATCAGGGAGGAGCTTCTGAATGATATCTACATTGGAAACAGGACATTTTATCTGGAACTTTTCTGCCTGGTTTAAAATATTCTTTCTCTTCGCAGGAATCTTTTGCCTTTTAACGTTCGTTATAAAAAGAAGTACAGGGGGAAGCCTCATAAGCAACAAGACGACCCTTAGATATAACGATGACATTGAAGATGATCTTTTTATGCAGAAAGTAAGTTTATTCAGAAGTAAGATAATAAAGCCATGGTTTGATTTTCCTTTTTCGCACATCCTATCTCTCGCTTTGCTTTTTCTTCTGTTTGCAGTAGCATTATTTTCAAAAAACGGGGTCGAATAAACAATGCATAACTTGTTCTTTGATATTATCGGATATTTTTCATCTTTTGTGCTCATGCTTGTTACTATGATGGTGGCACTTTTTGCAGAGAGTACACATACATATTTTTCCGGCAAAAATTTAAGTCGAAGGGGCATGATGGTATCCTTGCTGCCCCTTCGTGATATATTCAGGTCAATGACTATTCCAATGAGACTTCCTGAGACTTCCGTTGTAAGCCTCTCAATATATTTGCCATGCTTCGCTCTCGCCGCACTTATCCCAATAGCTGCAAGTATCCCATTTTTTTCTTTTCTTCCGATTATGGACAATGGGGGAGACCTGATACAGATACTTCAGTTTGCTGTCCTTTCTGAAACACTGGCTATAATGTCGATCTTATCATTGGGAACAGCTGCTGCTCAGAATACAGCTGACCGGATGGTACGAGAGCTCGTCAAACTTATTGTTCCAATGCTGGCTGCGTTTATTTCAATTGCCTTTTATTATTCAGCTAACGGGATCCAGGGCGATCCTTTCAGCCTTAACGTTTTCACAATGGCACTCCACATGTCTCCTTCCGCACCTTTTTCACTGGCAGGAACGCTTATTTTTATTTTCGTGATATTCAGCCAAATACCTCACAGTAATGTTGGATTTGGATGCTCATTGCTTGAAAACTGTGAGCTGCCTGATTTTAACGGAATTCCAAGATCAATACTTCAACTTTGGTCGATATTCAGAGCATTTTTAGTGGTTGCTCTGGTCACTCATATCTTTTTCCCCTGGGTCTATTTCAAAGGGCTCAACGCAGGTTTCAGTATTTCCTGGTGGGCACAGTCAGTAAATTTTGCAGCTTTCTGGACTACGGTCCTGTTGATGCGGGTCTTTGGTGTAACGCTTTGCTGGAAGATTATGGATATACTTGAAAAAATAGTCAGAATAAAGAATTCCAGAGCGTGGTTATGTATAATACTTACGACAGTCGCAACACTTTTAGTCGTTTATGAGGGAATAAAGATATCGATGGAGGTGGCGGCGTTTTAGGTCCGGCGGCGATGGAATGCCGCGGGAAGCAGTTGTAGGAGCAGCCAGAAGACACATCTGGCGGGAGTCAATGGGGAATCTATAGCAAATCAGTTGGGAGTCAATGGTTAAGCGGTAAGGGCTGCCAGAAAAAGACACATCTGGGAATCAGTTGCGAGTCGATTGCGAATCAATGGGTTAGGGCAGCCAGGAGAGACATCTGGCGGAGAAATTGTCTTACTTTGTCAGACGGAGAATTAGCGACAAAAAACGTCGCGGAGAATTAGCTTGATTACGTCAAGCAATGAATTCAATAAGAGCCAAATCAAGCCCAGACCTGGATCCCCGCTCAAGTGCATACGGGGATGACGGGACTTTAATGATTTTTTTGATATTTTGAACTAACCATTGATTCCCAACAGATTCCCAATCGATTTGCAACTGACTCCCCCGGCAAGTAACACGCCGCCGTCCCTACACCACCGCTTCACGTGGCACGTTACATGCCACAGAACTTAGATTTTCTAGGAGGTATAAATAATGGCTTTTGATGATAGACCAAAGAGTCTTAATTTTATTGAAGAGATAATTACGAACGATCTTGAAAACGGGGTCGTAGAGAGCATAATTACCCGTTTTCCACCGGAACCTAACGGTTATCTGCATATAGGCCATGCAAAATCAATATGCCTGAATTTTGGTCTTGCAATTCAATTTGAAGGAAAGTGCAATCTTCGTTTTGACGATACGAACCCTACTAAAGAAGAGACAGAATATGTTGAATCGATCATGAACGACGTAAAATGGCTCGGATTTGAGTGGGCCAACCTCTGCTATGCATCCGATTATTTCGATCAGTTTTACCAGTGGGCCATTGACCTGATCAATTCCGGAAAGGCTTATGTCGATGATCAGAGCGCCGAAGATATTAGGCAGAACAGAGGTACATTAACAAAACCCGGAGAAAATTCCCCATACAGGGAAAGAGGCGCGGAAGAGAACCTTGATCTCTTTAAAAGGATGACAGACGGAGAGTTCGAAGAGGGTTCAAGAGTGCTTCGCGCTAAGATAGACATGTCCAGCAGCAACCTTAACATGCGGGATCCTGTTATATATAGGATATTGAAGAGAAGCCACCACAGAACAGGAGACAAGTGGTGTGTCTATCCGATGTATGACTTCGCTCATGGCTACGAAGACGCGATCGAAGGTGTAACTCACTCGATCTGTACTTTGGAATTCCAGGACCACAGACCTCTCTATGACTGGTTCATAGAGAACGTCGATGTCCCGCATGTCCCGCATCAGTATGAATTCGCACGGTTGAATCTGACGTATACAATGATGAGTAAACGCAAGCTTCTCGAGCTTGTTACTGCAGGAATAGTATCCGGGTGGGACGATCCAAGGATGCCAACCATTTGCGGTTTCAGGCGCAGGGGTTACACACCTGAGTCTATCAGGCGCTTCTGTAAAGAGATAGGCGTTGCAAAATCTGATAGTATGGTAGAGGTGGAATTTCTGCAGCATTGTCTCAGAGAAGAACTCAACAAGACTGCACAGCGCGGAATGGCAGTACTCCGTCCTCTCAAGGTAGTCCTTGAAAACTGGCCGGATGATTTTATTGATGAGCTTGATGCTGAAAACAATCCCGAGGATGAAAATTCAGGAAACAGAAAGGTCCGCATCGGAAAAGAGATATACATTGAAAGAGAAGACTTCATGGAGGATCCTGTAAAGGGTTTCTTCCGTCTTGCACCTGACAGGGAAGTCCGACTGAAATACGCTTATATTATAAAGTGCAAAGAAGTGATAAAGGACGAAAACGGAGAGGTAGTTGAGCTTCGCTGCACTGTTGACATGGATAGCCGCGGGGGAGACGCGCCTGACGGGAGAAAAATCAAAGGTACCCTGCATTGGGCCTGGGCCGGAGAAGCCGTCAAAGCAACTGTCAACCTTTATGGCCATCTCTTTACCCTTAAGAACATGAGTGACATGGAAGAAGGCAAAGACTACGAGGATTATCTTGATCCCAATTCGCTTGTAGTGCTTGAGGACGCATTGATCGAACCAATTTTGGCAAAAGCGAAGCCAATGGATAAGTTTCAATTTATGCGCCACGGATATTTCTGTGCCGACTACTGCAGCACGCCTGAGAAACCGATATTTAATCTTACGGTGTCGTTGAAGGATTCGTGGGAACGCCGGAAAAGGCAGTAATTGGGGCATAGAGCAGCCCTGACTTCACAACACGGAAAATCCTTCACTTCGACGTATGCTTAATACGTCTTAGTTTGAATTTTCCGTGTTGCTTCGTCATCATCTGCCCTCTGCCCCAATTACAATTGTGAAGTTCGGCATCTCGCGGCGCTGACTTAGCAACATGCGATGCCCCTTCACCTCAACGTATGTAAGTACGTTTGTGAAGTGCGACAAAGGGATGTCGCGCGAAGTAGCGATTCCATCGCCGGGAAGTGGTTGTAAGGGCGGGCAAGCGATAGGCAAGCGTTGGCAAGCAATGGGCAAGCGGTTGGTAAGACCTTAAAACTTTGTCAAACTATTGTTAAACAGTCCCTCTGTTGTTGTTAGGGCAGAGAATTAGCGGGGGACAGCTCCTTATCGTCTCTCCCGGACGCTATTTAACGGGAGTCCAGCGACTTTTGTTTTGACATGCCCATCATTAAAATTTTTAATTCAAAGCTACTGCTCTTATCCGTCATTTCCGTATGTACTCGAGAGAGTGGCTGGATCCCCGATCTCGGAGCGCACTCGAAATGGTGCGGACACTGCTGTTTATCTTAAGAGTTTCTCTAACGAGAAACGGTGTCCTTCTGATCTCGCGCTCGGGAACGACGGAGAAAGGGTCACAAAGATTCACAGGTTATCACAACTGCTTGCCTACCGCTTGCCAACGTTTGCCTATCGCTTGCCCGCTCCTACAACTGCTTCCCGCGGCACGTCTTTCGCCGTACCGTTACCAGCTACACAAGGTTGTAGTGAGCGAGCCTCTTACGGCATTCTTCGCGCCCAAGCTGTGCAGCTACTTCAAAAACCCCGGGGCTGACTTTTCTTCCTGTAAGGGCCCATCTGAGCGGCAGGGCAACTTCTTTCATGCTGCTTTCGTTGGTCTCTACCCATGATCTGGTAAAGGATTCCATCGCCTCAGGGGTAAAATCAGGGACCTTGAGGAGTTCACCGTAGAATTTCTTCAGTACGGGGCGGCGTTCTTCATTGATATCGTCTGCCTTGTATCTCTCTTTAACCGTTTCAAAACTGATAAAGTAGTCGCTGTACTCAGCAAGCTGGAGGGTGGTTTGCCCCCTGCCTCCCATGGCCTGCAGCGAGGAGGCTAGATAATCGTCAGAATAGCTGCTTATGTCGAATCCAAGGTCTTTCCAGAAAGGTTTTATAATTTCAAGCAGTTTGTATGGATCCATTATCTTCATCTGTTCCTGGTTTATATGATTAAGCTTGTCCATGTCGAGAACAGCCGGTTTTTTTGTCACAGAGCCAATTTCAAAAAGTTTTATTGCTTCTTCGCGTGTGAAGACCTCCTGTTCGTTTTTGGGGGACCAGCCCAGAAGGGCCAGGAAATTGAAAACTCCGTCAGGAAGGTATCCCAGATCGTTGTATTCAAATACGCTTGTCGCTCCCTGACGTTTAGAGAGTTTCTTTTTGTCCTTGCCAAGTATCATGGGAAGGTGGGCGAATTTAGGAGGCTGAAAACCGAGTGCCTGGTAGATCAAAAGTTGTTTAGGGGTGTTTATTAAATGGTCCTCACCGCGGATGACCATGTTGATGTTCATTGTATAGTCATCTATCACAACGGCGTAATTGTAAGTGGGCATACCATCTCTTTTTAGTATAACTATGTCCTTTATCGTTCCGTCTTGATTTACGGAGGTGTTCTCGCTCATCACTTCTATGTGTCCGTATACTTCATCATTAAATGTGATAAGTTGACCGGAAGGTACTTTGAAAAGCACGGCTCCGTCATCTTTGTGGGCCAGTCCCTCATCAAGGAGCCGGTTCGCATACTTAGTGTAGGACTCCATGCGTTCAGACTGTCTGTATGGACCGAACTCAGCGGGCTTGTCAGGGCCTTCATCCCAGTCCAGCCCCATCCATCTCATGCCGTCCATGATGGACTGCTCATATTCGGGAGTAGAGCGTTCTTTGTCCGTATCTTCTATGCGCAGGACAAAAGAGCCTCCTGTATGACGGGCGTATAGCCAGTTGAAGAGGGCAGTGTGCGCTCCTCCGATATGAAGTGATCCTGTTGGGCTTGGAGCAAATCTTACACGTGTTTTTTCGGACATTTCAAAGACCTCCGGTGATCTGATAATTTTCGAGTCAGAAAAGTTTTTGTAACCTAATAAACGCCGCACAGTATTTTTAAAAGAAAGCAGTCATTAGCTTTGCCACTGCGGCCCGTAAATTATACCATGGGGCAGCGGCGTGCATACGCCGCGGGGAGTCGGTTGCGAATCAGTTGCAAATCAATGGGGAGTCAATGGTTAGGGCTTAAGGTGCACGCTCTTCTCAGTCGTTCCCGTATGCCTTTGCGGGTTTGTCAGGAGAGCACCGTTTTCTGTAAGAAAACTTTTTAAATTATCCTTAGTGTTCGAATCTATTTTCGAATGCGCTTTGAGATGCGGGAAACCAGGTCTGTGTGGGTTTTAGCTTAAAAAAACTCAGTATTAGCTTAGGTTCAGAACAGACCTGGATCCGGGGGTGCATACGGGGATGACGGGACTTTAATGATTTTTTGATATTTTGAACTAACAATAGACTCCCAACAGATTTCCAATCGATTTGCAACCGACTCCCCCCGCCGAGGGGTGTTCCTCCGGCATGCTCCCTCCACCGTTTGTCTCAATAGTGCTTAACCTTTACAATGGGGCTTGTATGAATGGAAGAAATTCTTTTATAGGCAAAGAGGATGGTAAATATGAGCAAAGAACTGCTTTTGATAGATGGTCATGGACTTGCTTTCAGAGGATTTTATGCGCTTCCGGAGTCACTTTCCGCGTCAGACGGAACTCCTACCAACGCTATCTTGGGATTTACAACTATGCTTCTAAACGGGCTTAGTAAATGGGGTCCGGACAGGGTCGGGCTTTTTTTCGACCCAAAGGGGCCTACGAGACGCCACGAGCTCTTTAAAGAGTACAAAGAGGGCAGGAAGCCTACACCGGAGAGTTTTAAGATCCAAATGCCTCTGATAATTGAGATTAGCAAGGCAATGGGTATACCTGTCTTTATAAGAGATGGCATGGAAGCAGATGATTATATTGTCTCGACTGCGAAGAAGGCCTCAGATGAAGGATGGAACGTCAGTATTTTTTCTGCGGACAAGGACCTTTTTCAGGCTATAAACGGCAATATAAAGATCATTAGACCTTCAAAGGGAGTAAGCGACTTTAAGATCTACAACAAAGAACGATTCATTGAGGAGTATGGTTTTAAGCCTGAATTTATGTCTGATTACCTGGCGTTAGTTGGCGATGCAGTCGATAACATCCCGGGGGTCCCCGGAATTGGAGATAAGACTGCAAAGGAACTGATCGGAAAATTTGGATCACTTGAAGTTATTTTTGAAAATCTGGAAGAAGTGCCCAAGGGAAGAAGGTCAAAGCTTGAGGAAAACACCAAGCTTGCCTACTCGAGCAGGGATCTGATAATACCTCAGATAACAGAAAGCGTTCCGCTTGAAGAGCTTGTAATGAAGGATCCGGATGAAGACCTGCTTGTAGAATTATGTACCAGGCTGAGCCTGAGAAGACTTTTAGAACGCATGTTGCCTAATGCAAAAATTCCCGAGAATAAAAAATCTCAAAAGAGACCGGTCAACGACGTACTTCCCAGAGTACCGGCAGTCACTCCGATCATCGACATCGGGGATACGCCGGAGAGTGTTGAAACCGGCCATGATAAACTTTTTAAAAGCACTGAACTAGCTTTGGTATCGACTGATGAAGAAAAAAATAGATTTTGCCTCTTTGACAGGGAAGGCAAGACCGCCTCTCTTGATTTGGGTGATCCTGATCAGAAAACGAAATGGTCAGAGTGGTGCAAACATGGCACTCTGACCCTCTTCGGTTACAGAGAATTACTTTCTAAATTTGATATTCCTCTTCCGCCAACGGAAAGGATCAGGGACGTAGAGATCGCACATTACCTCCTTCATCCCGATCGTGGAGGAAGTTCCATCGAGAAGACCCTCGGACACAAACTTCCGCAAGGGAAAGATCTTGCAGGAGAACTTTTCGTATTGTGGGACGCCTTTGAGCCGGAAATGAAGAAGTTCGGACTTGATAAACTCATGATGGAGCTTGACCTTCCTCTTTCTGTTGCACTGGCTAACCTTAAACGCAATGGTGTATTCGCCGATGTCAGTAAGCTGGCTTCAATAGAGGAAGACCTGAAGAAAACGATCGCGCAAACTGAAATAGACATAGAGGAACTAGTGGGAGAAAGAATTAACCTTAATTCACCAAAGCAGGTAGGATGGCTTCTGTTTGAGCATCTTCATCTGCCACCGTTAAAGAAAACGCAGACCGGCTACTCAACTGACATGAGCGTGCTTGAAGAGCTTGCACGCCTCCCAGAGCCGCTTTGTGAAGTTCCATACAAAATTATTGAGTACCGTGAAGAGGCTAAGATACTCTCCGGTTTTGTTCAGCCCTTCCTTGCTGTCGCTTCAGAAGGAGATGGTTTTATCCACTCAACCTTTGACCACCTTTCGACCGGCACGGGACGTCTCTCAAGCAGAGACCCCAATGTACAGAACATGCCGCTCTTTGGTAAGTGGGCTGTCAGATTCAGAGATTGTTTTATTCCTTCAGATAAAGGGAAGATATTTGTCTCAGCCGACTATTCCCAGATCGAGCTAAGGGTACTTGCCCATTTATCAGGCGAAGAAAGACTTATAAGCGCTTTTTCCGAGGGGCGAGACGTACATATGGAGACAGCATCATGGGTCTTCGGACTTCCTGCTGATAAAATAACTCAGGAACAGAGGCGGTTTGCTAAGGTGGTCAACTTTGGTCTCCTTTATGGTATGGGGGCTCACGGCCTTGCGCAGCGGCTAGGAATATCAAGACCACAGGCCGCTTCAATGGTAAACAGGTATTTCAGTGTTTTGCCAAATGTAAAAGGGTATCTTGAAAAGAGTGTGAAGGAAGCAAAGGAAGCAGGATATACGCGTTCAATATTTGGCAGAATAAGACCTCTTGCTGAAGTGGCCACAACAGCGGGAAGGGGAAATAACCCGATAGACAGAGTGGCTGTTAACACTCCGATCCAGAGTGCCGCATCCGACATAGCAAAAATTGCCATAATGAGATTTGATAAGGTCATAAAGGAAGAATTCAAAGGTGCTAAGACTGTACTGCAGATCCATGACTCCATAGTTTGCGAGTGTTTCGAAAAAGATGCTGACAGCTTGGAGAAGAGGCTGGTCGAAGTCATGGAAAGCGTAGACGTTCTGAGTGTTCCTGTTAAAGCAGAACCAAAGCGCGGGGGTTCTCTGAGTAAGGTGTAAATGG
>JAAZCN010000009.1 GCA_012513245.1 Synergistaceae bacterium
GATTTGATCAGAACCAAGTCGCCTTCGTGCTGCCCGAAGGCCTCATTTATCAGGTGAAGTCCGTTTATGTCAGCTATCAAAACTGAGAGTGGCAGTTCTTCTTTTCTGTTCATTTCAGAGAGTTTTTTCTCAAAATACTGTCTGTTGTACAAGTCTGTAAGGTTATCATGATCGTTTATATATTGGACCTCTTCCTCTTTCTTCTTTAGGTTTGATATGTCGATTATTATTCCTTCTATTGCTTCTACGCTTCCGTTTCGGCCATATACGCCCTGTCCTGTCTCAAGCACCCATTTACTGTCTCCGGAAGCAGTGATGACCTGGTATTCTCTCCTGAAGGTAGTATGCATAGCAAGGATCTTTTCCCATTCAAGCCAGAGCATTTCCCTGTATTCTTCTTTTATAAGGTCATTAAAAGAAACGTCTTTGCTGTTTAAAAGGTTTTCAGGCCTGTAGCCCGTGAGTTCATAGCATCCTTCAGAAACAAAGATCATGGTCCAGTCCCTGTTATAAAGACATCTGTATGCCATTCCTGGGATGTTTGAGAGAAGCACAGACTTGCTCCGTTCGCTTTCCTCCAGCTTCTCTTTTGCTAATTTCCTGTCATTAATATCCTGGATGATCCACATGTGCAGGCGATCCTCTTCATCTGATTCAACGAGCGAAGCTACCTCAAGCTGTATCCAGGAATATGACCCATCCGGTTTTTTAACTCTTTTTTCTATAGAATATCCGTCTGTTTCTCCTTTTTTAAAACGTTCATATTTTTCGATGTTCAGGGGGAGGTTGTCAGGATGCGTAAGTTCTTTCCAGCCATGCTGAAAAAGCTCTTCTTTAGTCCATCCCATTATTTTTTCAAAAGTGGGGTTGATGATCGAGAATTTCCCAAAATTACTCCCTGCAGCTATACCGACAGGTATCCTTTGAAAGACATTTTTAAGCAGGGTTTCGTTTTCTTGAAGTTTTCCTCCGATAGACTTTATGCAGATATTTTTCATTACGATCGTGTACCCTGCGATAAGAAGGATAAATAGCCCCAGTAAGGTCAACGATGAAATTAGAGCTCTCTTCATTGCCTCTGCCCTTAGTGCTTTAGTGTAATAATCTATGCCAATAACTGCGATGGCATAACCATTGGTATTATCCTGTACAGGGGCATATATGCTCGTTATCTCGCCGTCATTGTGAATAGACCCATCAGGAGAGGGTGTTCCTCCCTCAAAAAATTGCAGGACGTGATCTTCTTTCTCATGGGGAAATATAGCTGTTTGTGGAGATCCGTCAATTATTTTGTTGTTTGCTGAACTAACAAGGTAAAATACTTTGCCGTTTATTTTTGAAAGGAGGTATGCGGATGAAATCTGTGGGATAGAGGTTTCTATTTTCTGTAAGTTCTTTTTTAAAAATATGTACCGGTCGTTATGTTCGAGATCGTTTGTTTGGTACAGGGAAGTGATCTGGTCTTCAGAAATAAAAGCTCCGGTTGCTGTTGCCAGCCTCAAGGCACAACCCAACTCTTTGGACATGTATTCTTTCCATGTGCC
>JAAZCN010000010.1 GCA_012513245.1 Synergistaceae bacterium
CTTTGGCGGCGACCTGCCTGCAGATCTCAGATCCGATAGATCCTCCGGCACCCGTTACGAGGACACGCTTGCCCTTTATCAGATTTTCGACACCGGGGTCGTCAAGCCTGATCGGATCCCTGCGGAGAAGGTCTTCGAGCTTTACCGAGCGGAGCTTTTTGACGCTTACATGCCCGTCGGCAAGGTCGATAAGACTGGGCAGTATACGCACACGAACATTAAGCCCTTCAAGGGAACATACGAATTCTTTTATTTTATTTCCGGGAGCTGACGGGATCGCGATCAGGACAACTTCGATGTCATTATCCATGACGATCCTGCGTATATCTTTTGTCATACCAAGCACATTGAGTGATGCCACCGTCATATTTTGCAACCTGGGAGCATCATCGACAAAACCGATCGGCATCAGTTCCGTATCATTTCTTAAAAGGTCCCTCGCAAGAAGGGTCCCTGCCTGGCCTGCCCCGATTATTAGGGCGCGCTGCTGCCGACAGGTCCTACCTGAACGGGTAACAAACGCAAGTCTCCAGAAAGCCCTGGTGGCCGTGAGGAAAAAAAGTCCGAGTATTATGAGTATTGAAAGTGAGGATCTGGGTATTCTAAGGTAATCGCTGACCTTGAAGATAACCAAAAAGAGTAAAGCTCCTGCCACATACCATCTGAGTAGGATAGTATATTCTTCTACGCTCGCCCTCGGCCACACTACCTTGTAGACTCCGCCAAAAATTAACGGGATAAGTATGCACGAGGCAAAGAGTAATATTGTCTGAAAAAGCTCTCCGGCGTAGCCCTGCTCAATGAAGAAGGTGAGCCTTAGGGCATAGCCGAAATAGACCGCGAGGGTAAGTGAAATAAGGTCGACAAGGAGAACATATCTCCCCCTCGACGCCATTTTAAGATATAAGGATAAAAGACATTTCAACAGCCTGTTGTCTTTGTACACCATATGCGGCTCTCCCGTCTTTAACTTGCTGTTCTGCCTTTTATTCCAATTAGCTCCTTAAGTCTCCTTACTTTTTCTTCAGTCTCAGGATCCGAGGACGAGACCACCCAGAAGTGTTTTATGAACGCAAATGTGAGGCCTACAAAAAGACCAAGTATTCCAGAAAGCGCGGCTATCTTGCCTCTTCCCCTCGGAAGCGGCTGGTCCGGAAGCGTCGGGGGTGATACGAGCTGTACGACCATC
Source organism: Synergistaceae bacterium (assembly GCA_012513245.1). The sequence goes on from JAAZCN010000010.1 coordinate 1,190, forward strand.
GGAGCGCTCTTTCTGTAAACAGCGCCCTCCTCGTATACGGAGAAAAGTGAAAGGGCTTTCATAAGCTCTTCTAGATCATTTTTTACTGCAGTCGTCTTTGTTCCTTCTTTTTTATATTGTTCTAATTTTACAAGGCTTTTTTCTATCTCAGAGAGTAAGAATGAATCTTTCTTGACCGAAACTTCAATTCCTATCTCAGTCAGTATCTTCTTTGTCGCTTCGTACACAGACTGGGCGATATTTCTTGCCCTTTCAGGCGACAGATCTTTTACAGTGACAGTGACCAGCCCGCTTTTTTGATCAACTTGCTGGTCGATCGCTGCACTGATCGACTTCCGGACGATATCTCTTTTGTTGGTGGTACCGTCCTTGTTTTTCAGCAGGTCATTATCGTCAATTATAGAGTCGATCACAGATTGGCTCTTAAGTATGCCCGCTACAAGATCTCCTCTGACCAGGACGTTGAATTCCCCCGCGGTCTTAGTCTCCGAAGTTATCGGAGCTATCTGCATGGAGCTGGCATATTCGGGCTTTTTCAGAAAAATGCCGTAGCCGAGGCCCGCAAGCAGAAAGATCAGAAAAAAAGACAGTATGACTTTTTTGCCTTCGGCTATTATAAGAAGTATGTCTAAA
>JAAZCN010000067.1 GCA_012513245.1 Synergistaceae bacterium
AGAAAGATAAGTCCCTCTATTTCGTCAGCCATCCCAAGAGGGATGACGTTTTTTTCGCAGTTAAGAAAAGATATCACAGTAGCCCACAGATGGTCGAATCTGCCTGCAAACCCTCCTGTGATAAAAAGGCTCTTCTCTTTTCTTTCGTCCTTTTTGGACAAAAGATCAAGTGCGAGCTGAAAATCTGTAAGATCTTTGTCCCTGTTGAACTTTGAAACATCGACACCGTGATCCATCGCCCACTGCCAGGCTTCGGGGGATGCGCTGTCTCCATCTCCCACAAGTCTGTCCGGCAGGATGCCGGCTTCAAAACCCGGATCCACGCCACTGTCCACAGCCCACAGGCTCTTATAAAAATCAATGGCCCCCATCCAGCAGACAGAAGGTTTCCTACCGCCAAGCACCATCATAGTTATATCAAGATCGCACTCTTTTTCTATGGTTATGTCGGGCAAAGCTATTGTTCTCAATAAAAACAACTCCTGTGAAAAAGCCGGTTATTGGGGCAATTATACAATAACGGCGGTCTGTGGTCGGCCGGTTCGGAGATATTATGCTCTAGAAGATCTTTCCTTCTCTAAGAAGATCTTCCCTAGCTCCCTGGCTTTGGTTTCCCATTCTTCTATGGAGCCGCAGTTTTCCAGAACCCAGTCTGACATTCTTATTTTTTCTTCCCTCGGCATTAGCCTGGCATCGCGTCTTCTTATCTCGCCTGCGTCCCATCCTCTTGATGCATTGCGTTCGGCGCGCTTTTCGACAGACGCTGAAGCATATACCACATGATCCATCCATTTTGGGCGTCCACATTCAAAAAGCAGCGGTATCTCGACAACGACCCAACCGTCGGCATTCTCTACGATCTCTTCTATCTTCGCAAGAGTCGAAGGGTGCAGGAGATTCGATACAAATTCATACTCTTCCTCGTCAGAAAATATCTTCTCTGCTATTTTTGCAAAGAAAGACTTCCTTTCACCCTCGAAGAAATTCTTGCCCCACCTCTCAGCGGCCTTATTCTGCACATCGGGGAGTATCCACATATCACGGGCAACCTTGTCGGCATCAATGACCATCGCTCCCATTTCTTCCCATACCTTAGAAAGTGTACTCTTACCAGCGCCAACGTCTCCTGTCAGTCCTACTGTCAGCAAAATAACCGCCTCCGGCTGTATCGTCTTTTATCTCTGTTGAACTCTTTGGTATCTCTCCAATGAACCTTGATGTTCTGTTCCTCTGAACTCCTCCGAAGAGCAGCCTCGAGGATGATCCGCTCATGAAGAGGCGCTCCTTGGCCCTCGTCATACCAACATAGCATAGCCTTCGTTCCTCAGAAAGGTCGCTCTCTCCTTCGATAGAGCGAGCGCTGGGGAAGATACCTTCCTCCATTCCGGTTATGAATACCACAGGAAATTCAAGTCCCTTGGCTGCGTGGAGGGTAAGCAGGTTGACCCTGTCCTCCAGATCGTCCTGGGTATCCTGATCCGTAAATAGGGGGATCTCTGTCAGTACCTGAGCTATATCTCCGTCCTCCGGCACAAGGGAGAGGATTTCAAGAACGTTCTCCACCCTCTCTTCCCAATCCTCGGGGTAGTTTGCCTTTATATACTCTTCGTAGCCCTGGGAGTAGAGGACTGTCCTTACAGCCTCATGTACATCAGAAGTAAACCCTAATATCTCCAGCAT
>JAAZCN010000068.1 GCA_012513245.1 Synergistaceae bacterium
ACCGGTAAGCTTTACGCAGTAATCGCGCTTTTTGTCGGGACGCTCCTTTCCTGCCTGGCGAGTGCGAACGGATGCATCAACGATGCAAGCCGTGCATGGAGTGCACTTTCCAGGGATGGGATGTTACCGGATGTATTTTCAAAAATACATCCCAAATATAACACGCCGTACCGATCAATATTATTCCTGATGCCAATATCACTTGGATTTGCATTTACCGGAATGTTGGACCAGATAATCACTTTTTCCATCTTTTCAGCACTGCTGATTTATATTCTTACTGCAATCATGATGTTGCGTTTTAGAAAGATGTACCCATTAAAAACTATAAAAAGGGGCTATGTGGCACCAATACATCCGATACCGGCCATAATTACCATTGTTTTGGCATGTGCGGCCATAATAGGCATGTCTTTTACGTATGGAGTGAATATTTTGTTGGGTATTATTTTCTACTCTTTAGCTTCTGTGTGGTTCATTAAACGCCGCTACAAATTTATAAATAAAGAAGAATTTTTTAAAAAAGGAATAGAAAAATGGGGTATGCCACACATATTAAATCCTTCAGAAAAAAGCTGAAAGAGCGCATAGAGATTCTGAGGAAGATATAAACAGAGCTCTTTGAGACCTGCAGCAGAAGGTATATGCGATACGCGGATGGGATGAGAGAGGCGTTCCGACAGTAGAAACGCTGAAAAGGCTGAAGATAGATTTTCCGGATGCCGTAGCGCTCGTAAATTCAGTGAAATAGTTTTTAATGTATCTCCGAGTGTGAAATAACCAATCAACAATTAGCTCCCTTCAAAATAGACATGAAAAATCTGATGATCATGTTCTGATTTGAAGGGAGCATTCTTTTAGGCTCCGGATGAAATTTTTTTTGGTCCTTATTTTTATTTGTAAAAAAGAAAAGTTTCGTGTTTTTTGTTTTAGGTGTTTTTGCTTGATATTGAAAGAACTCTTTCCTTCGTATCAAATAACGAAAAGAACCCATTGTATGGTATATTATTTTCTGGAAGTTTACAGTGGTAATGAATTCTTAGGTTAATTTGAAAGGGTGGCTGTCATGTCTTTGCATCCTGATTTTGCGGCACAGCAGGAAGACGTTTTTGCAAGACTGAGAATGGGGATAAAAAATCTACCGACACAACAGAGACAGATTTGTACATATATTCTTGAAAACCACCAACAGTTATCTTTTTACACAGTAGAAGAGCTTGCCAATGCCTCAAAAACAAGCCCTGCAACTGTAGTCAGAACAGTCAAAAGGATAGGTTATGACAGTTACAAGGATCTTCTTGAGGATCTCCAGAAAGTGCTTATGAGCAGTAATAATGCTGTTTGGTGGGAAATAGAGCAGATGTGGACACAGGAAGGAGAAGCCGGTGACGGCGAACCGGTACTTTCTTGGGCGGCCAGGGATGACATTGAGGGGATCAAAAGCACATTGACCCCCCAGTTGATGGATTCCTTTGACAAGGCAGTGGATCTCATGGACAAAGCTCGTAATATAGGTATTTTTGGCATGAGATCAAGCAAATATGTGGCGGGCTTTCTTCATTTTATGCTTAATCAGCTCTTTTCTAACGTACATACTCTTGCATGCAGCGGAGAAGATACCTTGTACGATGAATTGCTAAACTATGGCAAGGACGATCTTATAATCGCAGTCTCATTGGGTGGTCCACACTTTGTGATCAGGACCCATGACATCATCGCATACGCTAAAGAAAACAACATACCTACCATACTTATTACTAATGACATGGGCAACCAGGCAATAGATAATGCTACGATATCATTGTGTGTTGGCAGGACCAGATATCATTATTCGATAGTCCCTCCGCTGATATTGGCAGAATCCCTTGTTGTAGAGCTTGGTTTAAGAAAAAAACATGCGGCGCAGAGAAAGCTGCACAGACTTGAAAAATTGCTTGATGAAAACGGGATAACACTTCCATAACTAAAATTTGAGATACATCAATAAGAGTTCAGGGTCGGTGTTCAATATTGAGCACCGGCTATTTTTTATTGAAAGTTGAAATATTTATTTCATTTTGCTATAATCATGAAAACATAATAATCATTTATGATTTTGGGTCTGATGATCAGATTTAATAATATAGTTAGAAAGGAAGGTAATTTAGTATGAAAGCTCGTAAGGATCTTGTTTTAAAGGCATTAAGATGTGAGGAAGTTGAGCGGATCCCCTGGGTCCCGTTCACGGGAGTGCAGTGTGCAAAGCTTATGGATATGGATGCGGAGACATTTCTCCGTTCACCGGAAAATATCGTTAAGGGTGTAAAGCTTGCTGCAGAAAAATATCTTGCAGACGGAGTCTGTTCGGTATTTGACCTTCAAATAGAAGCGGAAGCACTGGGATGTGGGCTCAAATGGTCAAAGAACAATCCTCCTGCAGTAGCGACACACATACTTGAGACAAAGGGGCTTGACGAACTCCCTGAATTTACGAAGGAAAGCGGCCGTATTGCAGATGCGCTGAAAGCGACGAAGATGCTTAAAGATGACATAGGCGAAAACGTTGCGATATTCGGCCTTCTCTGCGGACCCTTCACCCTGGCACTCCATCTTGCCGGCGCACGCTTTCTGACCGACATGATCGAATACCCTGACAAGGCAAATGCAGTCCTTGAATTCTGTGCAGAGACAGCCAGAAAGATGTCTGCATGGTATATAGAGGCTGGAGCTGATGTAGTAGCGTTGGTCGACCCGATGACCAGCCAGATATCCCCAAGGCATTTCAAAAAATACGTAAGTCAGACAGTTGCTCCATCTATTGAAGAGGTAAAGTCAAAGGGTGGGATAGTGACACTGTTCTGCTGCGGTGACGCTACCAAGAACATAGAGCTTATGATGCAGTGTCAGCCTCACGGGATAGCATTTGACGAACAGGTGAGCATCCCCATGTGCAGAGAGCTCTCAGCCAAATACAACGTTGCGATCGAGGGTAACCTTCATCTGACCACCACACTTCTTTTTGGGAATCCGACAGAATGTGTTGAAGATGCGAGAAGGTGCATGGAAGAGGGAGGAAATAAGGGATTCATCCTTTCACCCGGATGTGACCTCCCCTTTGACACCCCGGATTATAACCTCGAAGCGGTCGGCAGGTTTGCGGTACTTGGTGAAGAACCGTTAAAGAGCAGCGGATTCCTTTCGCTTGAAGAAGCACTGACAGCCTGTGACGCAGTTGCGGAAGGCTTTGACGATGTTGTTATTGAGCCAGGCAAGATTTTTGTTGAGATAGTAACGCTTGACTCGGAGGGGTGTGCGCCCTGCCAGTACATGATGGAATCCCTGATGAGGGTAAAAGAGAAATACGGAGACAAGCTCACCTACAGGGAGACGCTGATAAAGAGCCTTGCGGGGATAAAGAGGGTGCAGCAGCTTGGTTGTAAAAACCTTCCCTCCATGCTTATAAACAACGAACTTGTCTTCGACAACATAATACCGACCGATGAAGAGCTCGTAAAGGAACTAAACAAAAGGGGCTGATTTGATTCCTGCCGAATGCCGTTTGATTTCCTTTGTGAAATCAAACGGCATTTTTAAAGAGCAGTGAAACTGGAAAATTAAATGCGGGGGGTTTTGTTTGATTGATGTTGCGATAAACGACGGAATACTTGGCATAGATGCGGGTGGGACATTCACTGATCTGGCGTTCCTGCGACTCTCTGATGCTTCTGTGTCAGCTTCGGCAAAGACTCCTACGGATCATGACGACCTTGTCGGCACTATAGGCAGGGGGCTGGAT
>JAAZCN010000069.1 GCA_012513245.1 Synergistaceae bacterium
GCAAATCGATCGCCTCCAATTTGATTTTAATGCTAGGATTGTACATGAAACTAGCATAAAAACCAATAGTGTTGAACTTTCACGCTGCAAATAACTTCGAAACAAGCATAAAAATCAAGCATGCAGGAGAGCTGAATATAAAAGATGATCATTATTAAACATTGTTAATCTTTTTTTAGATTTATGATACGATTAAGCATAATTTATGAAGACAATATTTTTGATGCTGTTACTTGCCATTTCACTACATGTTACAAACTGCCAATCTATAAAACTTAAAAGAAAAATTTGCAGAGGCTGTTATAAGCGGTTCTGCATCCAATACAGACATTTAGAAAAACAAAAAAATTATAGAATAGATTCCGAGAGGAAGCAGAAAATGGCTGACAACAGAAAAGAACAGGAACGGGCTGAGCTACACCGCACAATATGGAGCATTGCCAACGACCTCAGAGGCAGCGTAGATGGATGGGACTTCAAACAATATGTTCTTGGAATGCTTTTTTACAGATACATATCGGAAAACCTTACCGACTACATCAACCGCGGCGAACATGAGACCGGAAATACCGGTTTTAATTACACAGAAATTTCGGACAATGAAGCGGAGGACGCCCGTGCGGATCTGGTGCAGACTAAAGGCTTTTTTATCCTGCCAAGCGAGCTTTTCCAAAATCTAAGAAAAAGAGCGTCAGCAGATGAAAATCTCAACGAAACAATGGAGAAAGTATTCCGCAATATTGAAAGTTCCGCCCAGGGAAGCCCCAGCGAAGACGACTTTAAAGGCCTGTTCGATGATATAGACGTAAACAGCAACAAACTTGGGGGCACAGTAGCCAAGCGCAATGAAAAGATCGTCAAGCTCATGATTGGCGTGGGTGAGATGAAGCTGGGTGATTACAGAGACAACACTATCGATGCTTTTGGCGATGCCTATGAATTCCTTATGGGAATGTACGCTTCCAACGCAGGCAAAAGCGGCGGCGAATATTATACGCCGCAGGAAGTCAGCGAACTTTTGACACGAATTGCCCTTGTGGGAAAAACTGAGGTCAACAAGGTCTATGACCCGGCTTGCGGTTCAGGTTCCCTGCTTCTTAAGTTTGCTAAAATTCTTGGCAAGGAAAATGTCAGACAGGGTTTCTACGGGCAAGAGATCAACATAACAACATATAACCTCTGCAGGATTAACATGTTCCTGCATGATATTGACTTCGACAAGTTTGACATTGGGCTTGGAGATACCTTGACCGACCCTCTGCACTGGGATGATGAGCCCTTTGAGGCCATTGTCTCTAACCCGCCATATTCAATAAGATGGGATGGAGATGCAAATCCTCTGCTGATAAATGATCCTAGATTTTCTCCTGCAGGGGTGCTGGCACCGAAATCAAAGGCTGATCTGGCATTTATAATGCACAGTCTGGCATGGCTCGCCACCAGCGGAACTGCGGCTATCGTATGCTTCCCCGGCATAATGTACAGGGGGGGAGCAGAGCAAAAGATCCGCAAGTACCTGATAGACAACAATTACGTGGACTGTGTGATACAGCTGCCGGGCAATCTGTTTTTCGGCACCAGTATTGCCACCTGCATCATGGTACTGAAGAAGGCTAAGTCCGAAAACAGTACTCTCTTTATTGATGCCTCCAAAGAGTGCGTCAAGGTCACCAACAGCAACAAGCTGACGCAGGAGAATATCGGGACGATCCTTGATCTCTACACAAAAAGGGCTGAAAGCGACCACATCGCAGTATTGGTTCCCAATAAGGATATTGCCGCACAGGATTACAACCTTTCCGTTTCCACGTACGTAGAACAGAAGGATACACGTGAAGTGATAAACATTACTAAGCTCAATGCACATATCGAGGAGATAGTGGCGAGAGAGCAGACCTTGCGTGATGAGATCAATAAAATCATCGCAGAAATAGAGGTGGGTGCATGAACAGGGAATTTCAGTTTCTGGTTTACCGTTCTGCAAACGAAGATGTATCGATAAACGCTATCATAAAAGATGAGACTGTCTGGCTGACACAAAAAGGAATGGCAGAATTATTCGGTGTAAATATTCCCGCTGTATCAAAGCATTTACAAAACATTTACGAAGAGGGCGAATTAAACAGAGATACAACTGTTTCCAAAATGGAAATAGTTCAAACCGAGGGAGAAAGAACAGTTAAACGTAATGTCGATCTTTATAACCTTGACGCTATTATTTCCGTGGGATACCGTGTGAGCTCTGCGCGCGCTACCCATTTCCGCATCTGGGCTACCGGAGTACTAAAAGAGTATATGACAAAAGGTTTTGCCCTTGACGATGAAAGGCTGAAACAAGGTAAAACAGCCTTTGGAAAAGACTATTTCAGAGAGCTCTTAGAGCGCGTTCGTTCCATCCGTGCCAGTGAGCGCAGGATCTGGCAGCAGATCACAGACATATTCGCTGAGTGTAGCATCGACTATGAGAAAAGTGCTCAGGTTACGCAGGACTTCTACGCCATGGTGCAAAATAAGTTCCACTATGCGATCACAGGACAAACCGCCGCAGAAATCGTCTATTCCAGGGCCGACTCCAATAAGGAAAACATGGGACTGACCACTTGGAAACATGCACCCGAGGGCCGTATTCTGAAATCGGATGTCATGGTTGCAAAGAACTATTTGAATGAAAAGCAGATCCGGCAGCTGGAAAGGACCATTGCCGGCTATTTTGACTACATAGAAGATCTGATCGAAAGGGAAAAAACCTTTACGATGGAGGAATTCTCCGCGAGCATCAACGAATTTCTAGCCTTTAGGAAATATGAAATCCTGAAAGATAAAGGAGCAGTTTCAAAACAGCTCGCTGTGGCAAAAGCGGAGAAGGAATACGAGTCATTTAACAAAACCCAAAAGATCATTTCCGATTTTGACAAGGAAGTTAAGCGACTCCTTGGGAAGAGGGACGGAACGGATGAGTAAATTGGAAGAACTGATCAACGAGCTTTGTCCAGATGGGGTGGAGTATAAACCCCTTGGAGAACTTGGAGAGTTTTATGGGGGATTAAGTGGAAAATCAAAAGAAGATTTCACTGAAGGTAATGCAAAGCTTATTACCTACATGAACATCTTCACAAATTTATCTTTGAACATCGATGTAAATGATAATGTTAAAATTGGAGAAAATGAAAAGCAAAACACAGTGCAATATGGAGATATTTTATTCACAGGATCATCCGAAACCCCTGAAGAGTGCGGAATGTCTTCTGTTTTGACAACAAAAACGGATGAATTGCTCTTTCTTAATAGCTTTTGCTTTGGTTTTCGTCCATATGAAAAGGAATCGCTTCTTCCTGATTTTTCGAAATATTTATTCCGATCAGAAGAACTAAGAAAACAAATAAAGCGAACAGCAAGTGGTGTCACAAGGTTTAATGTATCAAAAAAGAAAATGGCACAGGTTGTAATCCCTCTCCCACCATTGCCCGTTCAGCGTGAAATTGTCCGGATACTGGACAATTTCACGGAGCTTGCAGCGGAGCTTACAGCGGAGCTTACAGCGCGAAAAAAACAGTATGAATATTATAGAGATGAGCTGTTGACTTTTAGCGACGAATCACCGGTTAGTATATTAGGAACAGTAGCAATAAATCTTGATTCAAAGCGAAAACCCGTCACTAAAGGAAATCGAGATTCAGGCATGTATCCGTATTATGGGGCCTCTGGTATCGTTGATTATGTAAGTAACTATCTTTTCGATGGCGATTATTTACTAGTTTCAGAAGATGGGGCGAATCTTGTGGCAAGAGTAACTCCAATTGCTTTTTCAGCTTCGGGAAAGATATGGGTAAACAACCATGCACATGTATTAATGTTTAAAACCTATGTTGAAAGAAAATTTGTCGAATATTACTTAAACATGATTGACTTAAGTCGTTTTATATCTACTGCGGCACAGCCAAAATTAACGCAGGACAATCTCAATAAAATACCTGTACCGACCCCTTCTCTCGAAGAACAAGAACGCATCGTCGCCATTCTCGACCGTTTTGATGCTCTCTGCAACGACCTGACAAGCGGTCTGCCTGCAGAGATCGAAGCTCGGCGCAAGCAATATGAATATTATAGGGACCGGATTTTGACGTTCAAGGAGAAGGTCGCATGAGTCTATTCAATATCGTTGCGGAAACGGCGGAATATACTGTAGTTTCAGAGTATAAGCCCGAAAGCAGGGTAGCAGCGGCTTATCAGGGGGAGGCTGCTCTCGAGCGCGAGTTTATTTGCCTGCTCGAGGCTCAGGGGTATGAATACCTGAGTTTTAATAATGAAGCCGCCCTGATATCGAACCTCAGAAAGCAGTTGGAGCTCCTCAACGGCTATGCCTTCTCAGATGCTGAATGGAGAAGGTTTTTCTCGGAGTGCATCGCCAGAAGCAACGAAGGTATTATAGAAAAGACCCGCAAGATACAGGAGGATCACGTGCAGATCCTGCACCGTGATGACGGTTCGACAAAGAACATTTACCTGATAGACAAAAAAAACATCCATAACAACAAGCTGCAGGTAATAAACCAGTACGAAGAATCAGAGGGAGCACACGACAGTAGGTATGACGTTACTATCCTTGTAAACGGTCTTCCACTTGTCCACACAGAACTGAAACGCAGGGGAGTCGCCATCAGGGAAGCCTTTAACCAGATCAAGCGCTACCAGCGGGAAAGCTTCTGGGCGTCAAGCGGTCTTTATGAGTATATACAAATATTTATTATCTCAAACGGCACACATACCAAATATTACTCAAATACAACACGTTCAAGCCATATAAAGGAATCAGGCAGTGCAGACAGCAGCAAGAGCAGCAAGAAGACCAGCAACAGCTTTGAGTTCACTTCATACTGGGCGGATGGAAACAACAAAACCATTGCAGACCTGACCGACTTTACCAAGACATTTATGGCCAGGCATGCGCTGCTGAACATACTCACAAAATACTGTGTATTTACTTCTGAAAACCTCCTGCTCGTCATGCGTCCATATCAGATAGTAGCGACAGAGCGGATATTATCGCGGATAGAAATATCAAATAACTACAAAAAAACCGGCACAATTGAAGCAGGCGGGTATATCTGGCACACTACTGGCAGCGGCAAGACTCTAACCTCTTTTAAAACTGCCCAGATCGCCTCAGTTTTGCCTTATGTCGACAAGGTGCTGTTTGTTGTTGATCGTAAGGACCTCGACTACCAGACGATGAAAGAATACGATAAGTTCCAGAAGGGCGCCGCAAACAGCAATACATCAACAAAAATACTGCAAAAACAGCTTGAGGACTCCTCTTCGCATATCATAATCACCACCATCCAGAAGCTCGATGTCTTCGTATCCAGGAACAAAGAGCAGGATGTTTTCAGGAAGCATGTTGTCATTATCTTTGACGAATGTCATCGTTCCCAGTTTGGAGACATGCACAATAAAATCGTAAAATCTTTCAGGAATTACCATCTGTTCGGTTTTACCGGGACACCGATCTTCGCAGCCAATGCCGGAAACGGAGGAAATCCGCTTTTAAGAACTACGCCTCAGGCCTTTGGCGACAAACTGCATACCTACACGATAGTGGATGCCATTAACGATCAGAATGTCCTGCCCTTCCGCATCGACTACATCAATACAGTAAAGATGAAGGAAAACGTTAAGGATAAAAAAGTGTCGTCGATAGACAGGGAAAACGCCATGGCCGACCCTGTAAGGATACGTGACGTTGTTTCCTATATTATCGATCACTTTGACCAGAAGACCAAACGAAACAGCTTCTATTCTCTTCAGGGACAGCGCGTATCAGGTTTCAACTCCATTCTGGCAGTAAGCTCGATCCCTGTGGCGAAAAAATATTACACAGAACTCAAGAAGCAGCTCGCAGAGCGCGGACGCAAGCTCAATATCGCCACCATCTTCAGCTACAGCGCAAATGAAGCTGACCCCGAGGACGTATTCCCGGATGAGGGGTTTGATACTGACAGCCTGGATCAGTCCTCCCGAGACTTTCTGGAATCTGCGATACAGGATTATAATGTCGATTTCAAGGTAAATTTTGACACATCCTCACAAAAATTTGAGAATTATTATAAAGACCTCTCTCTACGAATCAAACGGCGCGAGGTGGACCTTTTGGTCGTTGTCAATATGTTCCTGACCGGTTTTGACGCGACGACCCTTAACACCCTTTGGGTGGACAAAAACCTCAGGCAGCATGGACTAATACAGGCCTTTTCCCGTACCAACCGCATACTGAACTCTGTCAAGACTTTCGGTAATATTGTCTGTTTCCGTGATCTACAGGAAGAGACAGATAAAGCCATAGCCCTTTTTGGAGACAAGGATGCCAAAGGGCTTGTCCTGCTTAAAGGCTACGAGGCCTACTATTACGGTTTTGATGAAGAAGGTAAACATCAGCCGGGCTATGCTGAGCTTATTGCAGAGTTGAGCCAGACATTCCCGCTGGGACAGGCTATTAACGGGGAACAGAACCAGAAGGAATTTATCCGATTGTTAGGGGCTATCCTCCGGCTTAAGAATATCTTGGTGTCATTTGATCAATTCCACAGCAACGAGATCCTTTCGAACCGACAGTTTCAGGATTATCAGAGCCTATATATCGACCTTTATCAGGAGTTCACAAAAGATAAGAACGCAGACAAAGAAAAGATCAACGATGATATTATTTTTGAAATTGAGCTGATCCGGCAGGTCGAAATAAACATCGACTACATCCTTATGCTCGTCGCAAAGTTCCATGAATCGAACTGTGAAGACAAGAGCATCCTCGTTTCGATAGACAAGGCCATCGGCTCCAGCTTCCAGCTGCGGAGCAAGAAAAAGCTGATCGAAGATTTCATCGAGACCGTCAATGCTTCCACTTTGGTGGAGGAGGACTGGCGAAGATATGTCCATGAGCAGAAAGAAGCAGATCTTGCAGCCCTGATCAGCGAAGAAATGCTTAAGCAGGAAGAGACGAAAAAATTCATTGATAACTCTTTCCGTGACGGTGCGCTGAAGACGACAGGCACAGACATCGACAAAATCATGCCGCCGGTTTCAAGGTTCAGTGGTGGAAAGAGAGCTGCAAAGAAGCAGACCATCATCGACAAGCTGATGGAATTCTTTGAAAAATATCTTGGGCTGGTGTAGACATTCAGACTTTAAATAAACGTTGAAACGTATTTTTCTGTTTTTACAAGCTTCTTGGACTTACTATCCTTTGCCTTCTTCTTAAGGGCGGCAAGTTCCTCTGTCAGTTCAAACCTATCTGTAAGATTGCGTCCATTATTGTTGATCACGACAACCGTAAGGGTCATCAAGGGAAATTCTTCAATCTCTCCCTTTCTGTTGCAGGTAATGATAAATCCGCGCTCTACAGCCGCCTGATCGTAAAGGGCCAGGACCTCATGCTCGAAATCGTTTATAAGGTCATGAAAAAAGGATTCGTCTGTATGGTCACTTAATATGACAAGGAAGTCGTCTCCGCCTATGTGTCCA